>CALVXL010000055.1 GCA_944369635.1 uncultured Clostridia bacterium | reverse complement strand
CGGCATAGCCATGCATAAATTTATGGAAAATCTCGATTTTTCCGCTTCGAGCGTGCAGGGGGAAATCGAACGGCAGCGCGTTTCGGGCGCACTTACGGACGCGCAGGTGCGGCTTTTGTCGCTTCCTGCGCTGGAAAAGATCTTCGCCGGCGGGTTTATCGGATTCTTAAAAGGCTACCGATTGTATCGCGAACAGTTTTTCACCGTCAATGTTCCCGCAGAGCTTTGCGGCATGGAAGGGGACGAAATCCTCCTGCAGGGGATTATCGACCTTCTGGCGGTCAAGGGCGATACGGCGATTCTCATCGATTATAAATACTCCAAAAAGGACGCGCCGTCCCTTAAAAAGACGTATGAAAAGCAGTTGCGGCTTTATAAGTATGCGGTGGAGAAAGCGCTGTCGCTCCGCGTGGAAAAGTGCTTTTTGTTTTCTTTGGCGCAATCGGAACTCATCGAAGTGTGAGATTTCAAAAAAATCAGACTTTTTCAGACGGTATTTTGCAAAGAACGACGTAATTCGACTTCCGTAAAGTGTAAAAATATTACCGAATAACAAAAAAAGAGGTATATTTTATGCTGGAAGAGTTCGTAAACGGGTTCGCCCTGTTCGCTTCATATTCGCCCGCCGCTGCCGTCATTGCGGCAAACGCGCTGATTCTGGCGTTTTTCGTGTTGTTTCTTTTTCTCAAAAACAAGCGCCCGTTCTTTTATTTCGGCGGGGCGTTCACTTCGCTCGAATGCGCGTTTTTATATTTTGCCGACAGTCTGGACGCAGCGGTACTGTTTACCGCCGTCGACCTTTCGCTCGTATGTCTTTTGACGGGGGTTTTGCGGTGTTTTTCCGAGCGTGCGGTTAAGGACGATGCGCCCGTTCGGGAGTTTGTGCGTTCCCTCGATAAAAAACTGAAAACGCCCGTTCCCGCGGACACCATGCGCGAAGAGAGCGCGCTCGCCGCGCCGAAATTTTCCTCGGAAGCCGACGTGAAAAAGAGCCTTTCCATTTCCCACGCGCGCAGCGTGATCGAGCGGCTTTCCTACTTCGACCTTTCCGTTTCGGACAGAAACAAAATCAACGAACTTGAATTTGCGCTCGCAGGCATGGAAAAGGAGGACGTACCGCTTTCCGCGGTCAACGAAAAACTCTCCTGCCTGATCAGAATGCTCGCCAAGTACGGCGCATAATTGAAACTTCTCATCGATAAAACGCCGCCGCTTCTCAAAAAAGAAGCGGCGGCGTTTTTTTATTTGAAAGGGTTTCAAAGTGTAGGCTGATCGGCGTTGTTTTTATGCCCCGGCGGGGCGCGCAGAGTAAAATTGCGGAAGCGTTACGCCGATTTTCTTTCAAAGATGCGCACGGCAAGGCAGGTCATATCGTCTGCTTTTTCGCCGTTCGATATTTTCAAGGCTTCTGCGAGCACTTCGTCCGCAAGCGTCTGCGGGTTCTTGGCTGGCTGTTTTTGCAAAAAGTCGATGATGGAGGAAGCCGAGCCGAACGCGTCGCTTATACCGTCGGTTACAAACAGCATCATATCGCCGTCGGCAAGCGAATCGCTGGTGATGCTGGGCGCAAGGTCGTCCAAAATGCCCATCGGCAGGGAGCTTCCCTCCACGATCTTGATTCCGTCCTGCGTCATGATAAAGCCGTACGGCGCGCCGAATTTGATGAAGTCCGCGTTTAAGTCGTTGAGATCGAACACGCACACGTCCAGCGCGGCAAAACTGTCCTCGGTGTTGACCGCAAGCAACTTGTTTACCGTGTTCATGATGAGCGGACTGCTCATGCCCGCTTTGTAAAAACTTTCGATTAAGGAAAGGGATGCGTCGGAAATGGTCTGCGCGTATTCGCCGCTGCCCATGCCGTCGGAAAGCGCTACGAGGAATTTATCGCTTTCCAGCCGTTCCACGCAGTGGGTGTCGCCGCATTTGTCGCTGCCGTCTTTGTTGACGGAAGCCACGCCGAACACCGCGTCGTACTTCGCGCTCTTTTTAAGCAGTACGAAAACCTTGTCTTCCTGCACGAGGGCGCGTTCGGCAATGCGCATGGGCTCGCCGAGCGCTACGGAAACGATCCGTTCCAGTTTGGAAACGGGCAGTTCTTCGCCGCAGAGGATCAGACTCACGCTTAAAGAATCGCCGTCGCCGTAGATCATCGTTTCGTCTACCGTAAGCCCGCCTTTTTTCAGGGCGGAAGAGAGCGAACGCTCCGCGCGGTTGCGGAATTTCAAGGTTTGTCCCGTTTCGAACGCAAGTCCTTTGAGGATTTCGGCAATGCCCAGCGCCTGTCCCGCGATGAGCTGGCGGCTCTTGTCGTAATTGATCTCATCCACCATATGCCCGCGATATTCCGCGAGGATTTTGTTTACGCAAAAGATCATGTTGTTGGCGTGAATGCAGTTGTCGGAAATTTCCTTCGGCAGATCGATGAAGGAGATTTTGCCTTTCGCCATGCCGATGGAAAGGAGTTTGTCCAAAGCGGAAGCGGAAGGAACTTTCTTCGCCTTGCACCGCGTGCGGTTTTCACATTCCGAACACACGGAGGAAAAGATCTCTTCCAAAAGGTGTTTTTTGGTCGCTTCCTCGCTCACGCCTTTCTTTTTCAAATCGGTCAGTACTTTTCCTATTTCCAAAAACACGCCGGAAAGTTCGTACAGACGGTTGGAAAGAATACATCGGTTTCTGTTCACCGTCTGTCTGACCAGCTGTTTTTCGCGGAAAAGGTAGAGTTTTTCCTTGAGTTCGCTTAAAAACTTCGTCGGCGTAAGGCAGAACGCCAGCGCGCCGAAGATGGCGGAAAGGATATGCCAAAGCCCGTAGGCGGCGTCGATATGAAAGATCGTCATTACGGCAAAATCGGCAAGCGGAACCGCGACGGCGGCAAGATAGCGCGAGGCTTTCATGGCGGGCAAAGCCGCCAGCGCAAAGAACACATATACGCCGATATAACTCAGATTGCCGTAGTATACCGCTGCGGAAATGCCGAAAAGCGCGGCGATCGTGGTGGAAATTCCCAAAGAATAAATGTAAGTCGTCAGCAAAACTACGAAGACCGCCAACGCTTTCCACACGTTGGGGTGAAAGAAATTGCATACGCCCACGCCCAGGCAGGCGGTAAAAAGCGCGAGGGCGGCGAGTTCTTCGAAATCGCTTTTGTATTTGAGTTTTTTCACAAGCGCACAGCGCAGCGCCGGCGGCGCGACGACGGTCAGAACCAGCGTGATCCCCGCGACGGCGAGCTTTTCGTAGAGTGAAAAGTCGGTCATCAGGTAATAGGGGATAAACGCCGCAAGGGAGTAAAGCACGATCTCCGCGCGCGGTTTTGCGTTGGTGGCGCGGTAAATGGCAAACACCGCCGCTATGAACGCGCCGCCTATGGCTGCGGGCGCAAGAAGAGAATACGCACCCGCCGCAATAAATGACAAAACGTACAGCAGGGGCGTTACGATAAGTGAAAAGTTCATCGATAAAAACGCCGTTAAAAGCGCGATCTGAAAGGGCTGCGGCTTATCGATCAGGCGGCAAAAGAGCGTCATCACGATAAAAACCGCGCCGTATCTGATCACGGCGGAAAGATCGAAGAATTTCCTTACTTTTGCGAAACTCATAAAACTACCTCTTTATATCGTATTTCCGTAACAATATAACACGCGCGCGACGGGAGAAGTTTGCAAAATATTGTCTGTTCGTAGCGATTTATGAAATAATTTATAATAATATCGGCTATAAAAAATATATATGAAAAAATGCTGTCAAAATGCCGGAAAATGTTGTACAATGAAAATGGATAAAAGTCATCGAGGAGGAACGAATATGATTCGTATCGGTATAATCGGCTACGGCAATCTCGGCAAAGGCGTGGAAAAGGCGGTCAATGCCGCAGAGGATATGGAGCTTATCGGCGTATTTACCCGCCGTAATAAGGAAAGCGTACATACAATTTCGGGCGCGGCGGTGTATTCCGTAAATGAACTGGAAAATTTTGTCGGCAAGGCTGACGTAATGATTTTGTGCGGAGGTTCGGCGACCGATCTTCCCAAACAGACGGCGCAGTATGTGAAACTTTTCAATACGGTGGACAGCTTCGATACGCATGCGAAAATTCCCGAACATTTTGCGGCGGTTGACGCGGCGGCAAAGGAAAGCGGTAAAATCGGACTGATCAGTGTGGGTTGGGATCCGGGTCTGTTTTCCGTTGCGAGAATGCTTTTCGGCGCGGTATTGCCCGACGGCAACGACTATACCTTCTGGGGCAGGGGCGTGTCGCAGGGGCACAGCGACGCGATCCGCCGCGTGGCGGGCGTAAAGGACGCAAGGCAATATACCGTCCCCGTGCAGGCGGCGGTCGACGCGGTGCGCAAAGGGGAAAATCCCGTGCTCACCACCCGCGAAAAACACACGCGCGAATGTTACGTTGTGGCGGAAGAGGGCGCTGATAAGGCGCGCATCGAAAGAGAAATCAAGGAAATGCCCAATTATTTTTCCGATTACGACACGACGGTGCATTTCATTTCCGAAGAGGAGCTTTTGAAAAATCATGCCGGTCTGCCGCACGGCGGATTCGTTTTGCGCAGCGGCGCGACGGGAGAAAACAAACACCTTTTGGAATTTTCGTTAAAACTCGATTCCAACCCCGAATTCACGGCGAGCGTGCTCACCGCCTACGCGCGGGCCGCGGCTAAGATGAACGCGGCGGGAGAATGCGGCGCGAAAACGGTTTTCGACGTTCCGCTGAAGTATCTTTCGGATAAAGATTACGGCTATCTTATTGCGCATTTATTGTAAAAGGCTTTACAAAAAGCGTAAAATAGTGTAAGATAAAGACCCGAGTCGGTTATACGGTCGCGGGGGCGGCGACGCCCATGAGGAAAGTCCGAGCATCGTAGAGCAGGACGCAGGAGAAATCCCTGTGGAGGCGACTTTAAGGAAAGTGCAACAGAAATAAACCGCAGGCGCAAGCCTGTAAGGGTGGAAAGGCGAGGTAAGAGCTCACCGTTTCTCCGGCGACGGAGAAAGCCATGTAAACCCCGTCCGATGCAA
>CALVXL010000054.1 GCA_944369635.1 uncultured Clostridia bacterium | reverse complement strand
AGTCGTTCTTATGGGTATTTTTTTGTATTATTTTAATTTAGCATCACACTACCTCTTTCATTTTTTTGCGCTCGTCTTCTTGCCCGCGCCTCCTCCCGAAAAAGTATTCCGCGCCTGCAGAGATTATAACTTCGTATATAAATGGAAGGGACGGCGCAAATTGCGCCGTCCCCTGTGTTTTTTTAATCGGTTTATATCGCCGTTTTATTTTTGCAGATTGACGGGAATGACAAAAGCCGCTTCCGCCACGCCGAGTTCCAGCGAAAGCGCTCCTTCGCTGAGTTCTACCACCTCCGGCACGCCGCGACGGTATATAATTGCATTGTTCGCGTCCTCGATCACCATATTGACCGTGATCGCTTCCGACGACGTCTGATCGGGATCGGCAAAATTCGCAAGCATATACGCGGGACGATTGTCTTTATCGGTAAAATATCCCGCGATCATATCTCCCGAGGAAACCAACATTTCCACGGCGGGAACGGCGTTCATGCCGAACTGCGTCTTTGCAAACAGCGCGTTGTTTTCGTTCCCTTCGCCGAGCACATACTTTACGCCCTGCCAGTCATACTGCATAAACACGTGATCCCAACTCAGTATTTCGTTGTTGACCGTTTTTGCATACTCATAAGTCGGGCGCGTCGAGCAACCGTCGGCGGAAATCATACTGTCTGTATTGAATCGCGTACTGTTCGGGTCTAAGTCTTTGTTGCCGTGCGTAGTAAAGTGCGAAAGCCCCTGCGCACCGTAAGCCATGTAGATGTTCGCCTGATAACGCAGTCTTGCCTCCGTCGCGTCGCGGTAGACATTATAATGACCCGTGGAAAGAAGATAATAATGCGGGAAAACGTCGAAAGACTTTGCGCATTCCGCAATCGTTTCGCAAGTGATCAGCCATTCGGGATCGAGATAATACACCATGCTGCCGTTGGCACCCTTGCTGTAACACAGCGGATAATGGTCTGCGGAAAGAAACCTGAAGCCGTCCACCTTTGTCAGCACCTTTTCGCAGTATTGCATGACGTATTCGAGGTAACTCGAACTTTCGTTCGTAGCCGCCTGATCGTAATAATAAACGGAATAAAGATTGATGATGAAATCCAGCCCGTATTTTGCATATTTTTCGTTATGATCCTCCACGAGCGGCAGAAAACTTTCGTATACTCCGCTGCCCGGTTCGTCATAATAATAAAATCCGCCGAGCCCCTTTTTTTCGAGCGAAGAATCGAACACGTTGCCCCAACGGCTTTCCACGGTGGAAACCACTCTTCCGTTCATCTGAGGATACACTTTCACGCCGTATTTTTCCGCATAATCCAGATATGCAACCATCGTGGAAGTGGACATGAGCACATCGGAAAGCGGCATATGGTTGAAACCGCCGTCAGCTAAAATCCGGAAAGCTTTCTCATAATCCGTGGTAGACGGGCCGTTCCAACCGCCGATCCAGAATTCATAAGTTCCGTCATCGGTAAACTCGGGAATTTCCGTAACGGGCGCGATGACGTAATTTTCCCCGCTCGGCGTTTTTTCTCTGTTACTCGCACAACCGCAGGCGAAAAGTACGCACAATGCCAAAATGATCGCTGATATTTTTTTCATGTTTTTCTCCTTTTATCCTTTTAATCCGCCGCCAAGCGTCAAAGACATGATTTTGTTTTGGAAAATTATAAACAACGCGAGCACGGGGATCACGCTCATCACGACGCCCGCAAACAGCATGGGAATGTTGATTCCGACCTGCGCCAAATCCTGCTGGTATACGTAAAGTCCCATACTCATCGTGGGATACGACTCCAAAAACAGAATCGGATTCATATAATCGTTCCATGTATTGATGAATGCGACGATCGCCAAAGACATGATTACGGTGATCGCCTGCGGCAACATCACGCGGAAAAACACCTGAAAATGTCCCGCCCCGTCGAGATAAGCCGCTTCCGCATACGACCACGGTAAGCTTTTGAAAAATGCGTGTAGCATGATAAAGTTGAACCCGAGCCCGTTTGCAAACGTGATGAGCATGAACGGCGTGTTCAGGATTCCGAGCGTCCCGTACATGGTATACTGAGAAGGCAATGCGCCGACGATCGGCAACATCATGGTTACGAGAGCGACGCCGTACAGCACCTTTCTGCCGGGAAACTTATACTTTGCCACGACGTAAGCGCTTACGGAACTTGCGGCGATTGCGACAAGCGTGCCGCCGCAGGCGTACCAGACGGAGTTGACGAGCATGATAAACAGGTTTTTTCCCGAAGCCGACAATTCAATAAACGCGTCCACGTAATTCTGAAATGTCCAGGGCGACGGAAATCCGATGAGATCCTCCGCATAGTTGTCCTCCGTTTTGAACGTCGTGATCAGCGTCCAGACATACGGATAGAGCAACGTCAACGCGTAAATACAGAAGAAAACGAAAACCACGATAAACGCCGCATTGGGAATTTTCCGCTTTTTGACGCTTTTACTTTTCAATATCTTTTCCATGTTTTCGCCTCCTCAATATTCGACTTCGGGATCGATCTTGTTGACCAGCCAGCGGAATCCGAAAACGATGGGCAGGCTTACGACGGTAAAGAAAACGCCGATTGCCGCAGGATAATTATACACCGCCAGATCGTGCACCTGCTGATATATGTAATAGTTGATCGTCGAGGTGGAAAAATTCCCGCCCGTTCCAAACAGAAGGATCGGCCCGGAAGAATTAAAGAGTCCCGTCAGCGCAAAGACCAGGGTCGTAGAGATGGTCGGCCACACCATGGGCGTTACCACATTCAAAAGCTCCCTCCACCAACTGATGCCGTCGATTTTTCCCGCTTCGATCACGTCTTCGGGGATTCGGCCCATCGCGCCCTGATAAAGAACGATGTTCACGCCGAAACCCACCCAGACGCAGTAAACCAAGATGGTGGGCGTTGCCGTTGCATGACTGGTAAGCAGCGCCGGCAACTGCCCGCCGAACAGTTCTACAAGCTCGTAAATCGGACCGTAGCCGCCGATGATGTTTTTATAGATAATGACCATTGCCGTACCGGATATAATGGACGGCGAATAGAACAGTACCCTGAAAAACTTATACCCGAAAATCTTTTTATACATGAAGTACGAAACGAAATACGTCAAAGGTATGATCAGGAAAAAATTCAGCGAAAAATATTTGATCGTATTTACGAAAGCGACCCTTATGCCGTATTCCGCCACTTTGTATTCGTGGAAAAACCGCTGAAAATTATCCAACCCCCAGATATATTTAATTCTGCCGTCGTCTCCGATTCCGTCGATCACCTTGAAAGCCATGATAATGCTGTTGAAATTTACCGCCACGTAAAATATGATAAACCATAATACGGGTACCGCCAGCATTGCAAGTATAAACGGCGCCAATCCTTTTCTGTAAGGTTTAGGCATTTGTTCGCTTTTACTAAACAGTTTCATACATTCATCCTTTTTTTATTTTCCGGGCTCCGTCAGCGTAACCGCGCCGATATATACGCCCGTGCCGACCGCAAACGCGGAACCGTCGGTGTTGGCCACCGTAACAAAACAAATTTCCCACTTGTTGTTGTCGTACGTAGCCCACGCGTCGCCGTTATACCACATGACGCATACTTTCGCATAACCTTCGGAATTTGCCGCGATGGTCGTGGTATACGTTCCCGACGGGCGGTCGCACGTTACCGTAATTTCTTTATCCGTGGGATTTTTGATCCACATATACGCTTCGAATTCTCCCGAAGCGTTTTCGGGAATGTTCTGCCCCTTTACGAAACGCATCTGGAAAGATGTCGTGCTCGCCGCCGCGGACTGGATATAAAAACTTCCCTCCGCCGAAGCGTTGTTTTCGTCCTTTACTCCCTTTACGAAGGAATAATCATAAGCCGTTCTGTGTCCGCCGTGCGGATTGAAATGGAATCCGCCCTCGCTGCTTTCAAACGCAAAGATACTGTCGCTGCCGTACACACCGCCCGTGATCGTGCCGATATAAAACGGTCCGCCTCCGCCGTCTTTGCTGCTGTCGTCGGTCAGGATAAATTCAATGACGTGATCGGGTTTTTGCATCCAGTCATCCTGCCAGATCTCCGTCCACATCGGCATGGAGCAGTCCATCGTGATATACTGCCATTGCCCAGGGCTTATCGTCTGGTTATGGCTATTCGACTGCAAAAGATTGATTAAAGCTTCCTTCGTTCCCGCATTGTAAAACCAGAAACCTATGTAATCGAACTGCGATAAATCGTTGATCGCCGGAGAAATGACGAACGTAGGCACATTATTAGGCGTCCCGACGATTTTAACGGCGTTTGCGAGTTCTTCCGCGGACGGCTTTTCATAACCTTCCGCCCCTTCGGGCAAAGCGGCGTTGGGAACCAACTCCAGCGTAACGCGCTTTCCGTAACTTCTGATCTGGTGCATGCCCTCTTCGTCGTCGAGATACGCGATGACGTTTTCACGCGCCTCGATATCCGATACGTATAAAGGTATCTTTGTTACGGCGTCTTTCATTTCGCCCTCGGCTTCCACCACGTAATACCAATCTCCTGCGACATCGGGCGTTAAGACGCCGTCGGCGATTACAACGCTCGAACCGTCGGGACGGAGCGCCGACCAGGAAATATATTCTTTGCCGAGCGCTTCGCCGTCATACAGAATTTCGCAATCGGGAATG
>CALVXL010000053.1 GCA_944369635.1 uncultured Clostridia bacterium | reverse complement strand
GATGGCGCAGCACCTCAACGGAAGCGTAAAAATTATTCAGATCGCTATGGAGGATCGTTCTCATCGCCTTTACCTTGCCTTATCTAACCGACTGCACATTAAACCGCAATCACTCTCTATTTTGCGAAATTTTTGCTTATTTTACGCTATCACCCAGAAATCAGCCGTTATATTTTTCCCCCAGCATTTCGGCATACCGTCCGCCGCGGCGGACAAGCTCGTCATGCGTACCCTTTTCCACTACCTTTCCGCGTTCCAGAACGATAATCTGATTGGCATTTCGGATTGTGGAAAGCCTGTGCGCCACGGCGATAACCGTTCTGCCGGCGCTCAATTCGTTAAGCGCTTTTTGTATCTGAATTTCGGTAATATTATCGAGTGCGCTCGTCGCTTCATCCAAAATAAGTATGGGCGGATTCTTCAAAAAGGCGCGCGCAATGGACACCCGCTGTCGCTGTCCGCCGGAAAGCTGTACGCCGCGTTCCCCAACCCAAGTTTCGTATCCGTTCGGCAAGGTCATAATGTAATCGTGGATATTTGCACGCTTTGCCGCTTCGTATATTTCTTCATCGGTCGCATTTTCCTTGCCGAATGCGATATTTTCTTTCACCGTTCCGTCAAAAATAAATACATCCTGCGCGACAATACCTATTTTATCGCGCAATGAAGCGCGTGTGATCGCACGTATGTCCCGACCGTCCAGCGTAATTTCTCCGCCGTTCAGCTCGTAAAAATGCATAATCAGATGACAAACGGTGGTTTTTCCTCCGCCGCTTCCGCCGACAAGCGCCGTCGTTTTTCCGTGCGGAATCAGAAAACTCACGTCGTCGAGAATTTCTTCGTCTTTTTTGTTTTCATAAGTAAATTGCACATTTTTAAATTCAATATCGCCGCAAACTTCCCCGATATCCACTGCATCGGGCGCATCTTCTTCCGTCTTTTCATCCATGATTTCACAAAAACGCTTAAATCCCGTCGCACCGCTTTGGATTTCCTCATAAATAACGATAATGGTCTTTATGGGCGTAAGCAACATGGCGATAAACAATATATATGCGGCAAATTCACCTGCATCGATATAATGGAAATACATAAATACGCCGCCCGCCAGCAATACGGCAACATAGAGAAAATCGCTGATAAAACCCATTCCCGAACCGAAAATTCCCATCGCCTTATATGCTTTACTGCGCGCAGAAATAAAGTCCTTATTTACTTTGTCGAAACGCTGTTGCACATAGTGCTGAGAATTATATGCCTTGGTTACGCGCACGCCTGAAACCGTCGTCTCCACATCTGCATTGACTTTAGAAACCTCTTCCCGCATCGTGGTGAACGCATCGTTCATTTTCTTGCGGTTTTTGATTGCAAAAATCAACAAAAGCGGAATAAATATAAAGACGATAAGCGTAAGATATATATTGATGGTCGCCAGCATGATGAATGCCCCGACAATGGATATTACGGAAGTCAGCACGTCTTCCGGGCCGTGGTGCGCAAGTTCGGAAATTTCAAACAAGTCGTTGACAAGGCGAGACATAATTGCCCCTGTCTTATGCGTATCAAAATATGTATAAGGCAATTTCTGAATATGCTTAAACATAGCTCTGCGCATATCGCCCTGAATCCTGACGCCCAGCACGTGCCCCCAATACTGCACGATATATGTCAGAACAGCTTTGATGAAATATATCAGCAAAAGCGCAACGCACCATACAATCAGAAGCTGCATTTTTTTATTCGGCACGTAATCGTTTATGATATTTTTCGTAATCATCGGATAGAACATGTTGCACGCCGAAACTAAAAAAGCGCAGATCGTGTCGATGACAAACAATTTTTTATGCGGTTTATAGAATTTGAAAAATCTCTTCAGCATAATATTTCTCCAAACGTAATAACATAAAACTGCCCGAAAACGAAATGTTTTCGGGCAGTTCAATCAGTCGTTTTCTTTTAATGCTTTCAGCGTTTCGATATAATCTACTTTTGTGAATCGCGTTTTTTTGACAGCGTTTTCCTGCTTCATCAGATCCTGCACCAGAAGTTTGGCATTCGCAAGCCCGCGCTTGCTTTTGATCTTCACGAGCATGGGAATTTCAGCATAGGTCTTTTTATCTCCGACATATTGCTGATGAAATTTGCTGTTTTCATAATTTCCCGCGTTCAGGCGCAGATATAAACGGATCGTTTTACCCGAAAGCAAAATGCGCGCTATCAACTGCTTATTCTTTCGGAACGAGTCATATCCCTTTGAAATGCGCGCATTGACGCCCTTATACGATTTGAATTCGTTTCTGATTTCATTATAATAACCTTGCGTTTCTTCGTCAACACAAAGCATTTTGATATAAAACGGATCGGCGCTTTTTTTCGCTCCTTCAATTTTCGGCGCCTTTTTTACAGCTTTTTCTTCTGCGGCGATTGCCGGAACCGCTGCTGCGGCAACTTCATTATCGGAAGCATTCAGAACGGAATTTTCCTGTTTTTGTTCCGCCTGCAGTGCAGTTTCCGCTTTTGTCTCTTCAACCGCTTTTTCTGTGGTCAGATTTTCCTCAGCCGATTCCTCTTCGCTTTGCGTTTTTTGAACCGCACTGTCTTCCGTTACGGAATTTTCCGCAATTTTATCTTCAGACACATCTTCCTTCGATTCGTTTTTTTCTTCGGAAACGGGTTCAACCGCAGCGTTCGCATTTTCGGTTTGTTCGTTTTTTTCTTCCGCAGTCAAAAAATCGGTTTTTTTTGCACTTTTTGCGCGGTAAATCAGCGTCACGATACAACACAGCAAAAGCAATGCATCGACGGAAAGCAAAATAATTAAAACAGGATCCATAAACTACCCCTTTTCTTTCGTTTTCATTTATTATACACGCCCAAAAGCGTTTTGTCAATTTTTATTCAAAGATGTGCTTTCTTTGCAACTTCATTTCTGATAATTTTTCCGCCGAAAAGCAAAGTTCCGAGCAAGATAAGCCCGTTATAGATCGCGTGAATGAGATACAGCAAAAAATACACGTCTTTCAGAAAAATCAAAAAGACAAGCGATACGACCTCAAAGAGAATGTAAAACACGAAAAACGTTGTAATCAGCGCTTTTTTATGCTTGGAAATCAAGCTGATCATCGCGAGAACGGAAGTCGTTGCAATCAAAATCGCCGGAAGAACATAACTCAAAAACCATGCGCTCGCGGAAATCCGCTCCAGCGTCAGCAGGAGCGCGATGATGCCCACAAGCTGAAAAAATATTTTCTCGAACGCGCTTCGGCTACTCATAATGGTGTGCATGATCAAAATCCACATATACAGCACAGACACAAATACGACGGGCGACCACAGCATGTGTTTATCGGTAAAATAATTGATAACGAAACACACTACCGTAACGCAAATGCTCAGATATAAAAAGAGCTTCAGCAAAAAATTATTGCCTATAGCGCGTTTTCTGGATGCGTCCCTTTCGAGATAATAAACAAATTCCTCTTTTTCTTCGCCTTCCGTATCCAAATAATTATAACAAAGCGGGCAATAATTCTCGGAAGACTGCACTTCTGCTTTGCAATGTTTACAATATTTCAAAGTTTTTTCTCCCAATAATTGCTTTTCACCACAACGGCCTCCCCGTTTTGCGTAAGCACGGAGATAAATTCTCTTTCAAAAGCATTTTCCACAAAATTACGTGTGAACGTAACGTTGATTTTTTCGTCATAACCTATCGCCGCAACAAGTTGTTTTGACGTGTGGCTTGCCGAAATGGAAAAATTGACGTCTTTTACAAATTCTTTGAGGTCTTTGGGCAACTCCACCAAGCCTACGTTGCTTAAATCGCCCGATTGCAGATTTTCGCCTTGAAAATAATAACCGATACGCAAGACGATATCCTTTAAAAAAAGCGGAACGATTTTCAAGAGAACGTTTTTTTCTACGCTTACATTAAAATGATTGATGCTGTCAAGCACCTTTTCGTCGCACCCTTTACGAATCTGTTCCACCGCGGAAGCAATGCACTGCTCCAGCGTGAAATTTTCGCTGTATTCCCGTTGCACCCGCACAAACAGACTGTAATTTCTGAGCGATTCGCTGTTATATTTTTTTCTCATATCCACGGGAACGAGAATACAGACATTTTTCTTTTTTGTATTGACGCCCTTCAGATAAGTATTGAAAAAAGCGTAAAGGTAAACCCCCGCGAGATATTCCGTCAAAGTCGCTCCGTAATTTTTTGCAGCGGCTTTCAGATCGTCAAGGCGAAATGTCGCCGTAATCAGCCCGAATCCCTCATAATCAAAAGCCGTGCCGTCAGAGTGCGCCAAGTTTTTGGGGCTTTTTATTCGGACTTTCGCCTTTTTATAGTTACTGACATAATTATCGGTCCGCTCTTTATAATTATCCGGCGTGGTCTTCGGTTTGATAAGTCCGTCGGGATTGACTTTTTTGCCGAGCAATAAAAAATATTCCAGCAATATCTGCTTGAATACTTCCAATCCCCCGTTCCCGTCCGTCAAAGCGTGAAAACAAACCAGAGATATCTTATACTCGCGATAATATACTTTAAAAAGATAATCGTTGTTTGCCTTGAAATCGATCAGCCCGAGGTAATCGGGAATTTCTTCCTCAACGCGGAAAGGCTTTTTATTTTCTTCAAGATAATACCAAAAAACGCCGCGCTTCAATCTGGTTTTGAAAGTCGGAATTCTTCCCAATATATTATTGAGCGCCGCATTCAGCTTTTCCGGAACGACTTTTTCGCTTAAAACCGCGGAAAAACAGAAATTATACGGTCGTTTTTCGCTGTAAACCGCGGGAAAAATTTTCGCCGCGTTGTCCAGCGGATACCAGTTTCTTTTTTTCATTTATTTTCTTTTAACTCTTTGACAAAGCCGCAAACCAAATCGGGAATCGTGAATAATTTTGTACGCCGATGCAATTCGTGTTCTTCCTTACTGCGACCTCCGAGCAAGGATTTTTTCTCCACGGTACTGTCAGACACATGAAATAATGCGCAAGCCTGCAAGCCGAATACTTTTGCCGCATTAAACGTAGCCGCGGTTTCCATTTCCAAAACGTCCGCACCGCGCGACAAAAATTCGCCGATATGGAAAAATTGCGCCACGATGGTATCGATACTGAAAACGTTGGCAAAGGAATATTTTATATCACGTCCGTCGAGATAGGCGGAAAGCGAACTTTGCAGGTTTTCGTCAGGATAAAACTTATCGCCGAAAGTCGAATTATTGTCGCAAACCTTTCCTAAAGTAAAATAACGCGTTGCGCCGTCCCCGCACATGGAGTAACGCGGCAAAACGATATCGCCGATGGAAAATTCTTCCTTGATTGCGCCGACTGTCCCCGTAAAAAGAATTTTTTTACAGTTCGAATATGCGAGCGCGCAAACGACCTCGCAGACGTTACAAGCGCCCACCTGAAACGCAACGAACGTAAATTTAACCCCGTCTTTTTCTATCCTGTAGGTCGGGAAAAAACCGTCGGAAAGCTGCGTAACGCATGCACCGACATTATTATAATCGGCAGCGGCGTTAATGGGAGAAATCACCGCGATTTCTTCCACTTCTTCCCCGCCGATTTTCAGGCGGTTTCTGCAAACGTCGTCTTCCAAAATACCGTATTTTTTAAAACATTCGGTAAAATCGCTCTTATTCATATATTCTCCGATTAAGTTATGTATATACCCGCAGTCTGCTTTTTGGGTTCGTATGTACAATGCAGCCCGAGTTTTTTAAACACTTTTTCATCCACATAAGAGAGCATGACTGTGGAATGAAGCTCGCAGTTTTTCAGTTCAGAGACCTTTTCCAACGCCTTTTTCACGTTGTTGTCGGTCGTCGCACATATCGCCAGCGCGATAAGTACTTCGTCGGTATGAAGCCGCGGATTCACACTGCCCATCTGCT
This sequence comes from uncultured Clostridia bacterium, assembly GCA_944369635.1. Taxonomy (GTDB): domain Bacteria; phylum Bacillota; class Clostridia; order Christensenellales; family Borkfalkiaceae; genus UMGS775. The sequence continues at coordinate 2,720 of CALVXL010000053.1, read as the reverse complement.
TCGTTTTAAGTTCCTGAATAGGCTCTATAACGGTGGGAGAAAGCAAGTTAATTTCGTCATCGATCCCCGCAAGAGTTTTCAACGCGTTCAGAAGGCAAGCGGAACTGGCACCCAAAAGGTTGCCTGTTTTTCCCGTAACGATCCTGCCGTCGTTCAGTTCGATCGCCACCGCAGGATTACCGTCGGTGAGCGCAGACTTTTTCAATGCGGCGGGAACGACCTTGCGGCTTTCCGGCGTCAGATTAAGTTTGCTCATCAGAAGTTCGATCTTTCCGACGACTTCCTTGCCGACTCTGCCCTTTCTCACATCGCAAAGCGCCGTATAATATCTGCGGATCACTTCCGCTTTAGACGCTGCCTGGCAGGCTTCGTCGTCGATAATGCAGTTGCCCGCCATATTTACGCCCATATCCGTAGGCGATTTATATGGCGATTTACCCATGATCTTTTCAAATATCGCATTAAGAACGGGGAAAATTTCCACATCGCGATTATAATTGACCGTAGCTTTTCCGTATGCTTCGAGATGAAACGGATCGATCATATTGACATCGTTAAGATCCGCTGTCGCCGCCTCATACGCGACGTTCACAGGATGCGAAAGCGGCAGATTCCAGATCGGAAACGTCTCGTACTTGGCATAGCCCGCTTTGACGCCGCGGATATATTCGTGATACAGTTGGCTTAAACACGTTGCCATTTTGCCGCTGCCGGGACCGGGCGCCGTAACGACCACGAGTTTGCGCGTCGTAGGCACATATTCGTTTTTGCCATAACCGCGATCGCTGACAATTAAGGGCACTTCGGAAGGGTATCCCTCTATCGCATAGTGTTTGTAAACGGGAATACCGTACATTTCGAGTTTTTTAATAAAGCCTACAGCCTGCGGCTGATTGTTGAACATCGTCATTACAACGCTGCCTACATACAAGCCGCGGGAACGGAAAACGTCTATGAGACGCAACACGTCGGAATGATAGGTAATGCCGAGATCGCTCCTGTACTTATTGTTTTCAATGTCCACCGCGCTGATGACGATCAATATTTCCGCTTCGTCTTTCAGCTTGCTGAGCATCTTTAACTTGCTGTCAGGTTCGAATCCGGGCAACACGCGGGAAGCATGATAATCATCGAAAAGCTTTCCGCCGAATTCAAGATAGAGTTTCCCGCCGAAAGAATTGATCCTTTCGATAATCCTTTCCGACTGCATCTTTAAGTATTTTTGATTGTCAAACCCGATTTTATCCATAGTGAGCCCCGCCGAACTGAATTATTTTTCCAATATATTGTTTTTTTCGAGAACTTCCAAAAAGGCCTTTACGTCTTTCGCTGCCGTCGCTTCGTCCACATCGTATTCTTCCAAAAGTGAGGAAACCAAAGATTTCTCATCGGTATCTTTACAGAGTTTGTCCCACAAAAACCGCCCCGTTTCGTTCAGCGTTATATATCCGTTGAACTCTTTCACCGCTTTACCCGTGGCGACCACGATATCTGTTTCCCCTACTTTTCTCGCAACAAAATCCTTTTTTACTTTCATATTTTTTCTCCCTTAACGTTCATTTTATTATAAGAGACGCGCGCCGCTTCCTCGCTGATGTTGCAAGCAAGCCGGTAAAACGGCACGGTTTTTACGAGTTCGTCGAACAATCCCAGAAGTTTCAGCATCGATTCTCCGTCGTTACCTCTTAAAGACTGATTCATTAAAACGCGGATATATTCCGCGGAAGGCATAACCCGCTCGATATGATTTATTTCCCCGCGCGTGAGCTCGCATATTCCGCAAAGCTCCGCACGCGCATTCGTGGAAAGATTGTGCTTTCCGTTCCACGGCGTGCCGTAAACGTAAAATTTCCCGTCAGTTTTTCGGATCACGGGTTTATCGTCGTTTATCATGACTGCGCGCTCGCCCAAAACTTTACGCCAAAGCGACGCGTGTGTAGATTTTCCCGTTCCACTCGGCGCTGTAAAAAGATATGCTTTTCCGTCCACGGCGATTGCCGATGCATGAAACAAAAACCCGTCGTAATCGGAAAGTATCTTTTCGCAAAGTTTTCTGTAAACCGCCAGACTTTCCAAATAACGGTCGTTAAATTCCGGCGCGTTTTCCTTTTCCGCCGCAATATCCCGTTCGGTCGTTACGATATCAAAATCAGTTTTTTCGTCCGAACGATATTCCGCACAAAGTCGATGCGTATAGGGATACACCGTTTGCAGAAAGAACGTCAGACCTGCAATCTTATATTGTCCTGTCATACTTATTTATTTTAACAAATTATCGGTTTGTTGTCAACGCGGAGAGCGTTTTATTTGATTTATTTGCGTCGATGTTATATAATAAGCGCATGAAAAAAATCTGCACTTTCACATTATGCCTTTTTGCGTTCGCCTTAGCCGGCTGCAATACTCCTTCTTTTACGACAAAAACATTTTCCGAAATGTATCTCGGCGCTCCCGTCAGCGTAGTTATGGATACGCACGACAAAAGCAGAGCGGAATACAATAAGCTGTTTGACGATATTCAAGCCATATTTCAGGAACTTGACGACCTGCTCGATCCACAAGACAGTGATTCCGACGTTTATAAATTCAACCCTTTAAAAGCCGGCGAGTCAATTACGATTGATGCTGCCACCGCAGAAATCGTTTCCGCCGCATTGAAAATCGGAAAAATAAGCGGCGGTGCATACGACATTGCGGCTTATCGCTCGTAGACCTCTGGG
>CALVXL010000052.1 GCA_944369635.1 uncultured Clostridia bacterium | reverse complement strand
TGCAGAAATTCTTCCGCATAAGCGACGAGTTTTTCAGTCAGAATTTTTCCGTCCATTGTGATTCTCCCTTTTGCCGAAATATTCGTAAAATTTACATTCCTTGTCGGAATTGTATAACTTTCTGTTTTTATCCGCCTTTTTCCCGAACGCCTTTTCAAACGCCGTGTCCTCGGTTATGGCGAAAAGCGACCAGTTGTCCAGCTTTCTGTACGCCGCGCCCAGCGCCTTGTAAATTTCCCGCGCGCCGCGCTCGGTCAGCACCCTGTCGCCGTACGGCGGGTTAGTGACGATCGTGCCGTTTTTGAGCGGCAAAGCAAGGTCGCGCACGTCTTTTACTTCAAAACGTATCTTATCGGCCACGCGCGCGCGGCGCGCATGCCGTCTTGCGAGCGACACCGCCTCCCCGTCGATATCCGAAGCGAAAATTTCCACCGTCCTTCCCCGCTCTTCCTTATCCTTTGCCTCCTGCCGTGCAAGCAAAAGCGCGTTTTCGGGCAGAAAAGAAAAATTTTCAAAGGCGAAATTCCGCTGCAGCCCCGGCGCGACGGAAAGCGCGAAAAGCGCCGCCTCCACCGCAAGGGTGCCCGAACCGCAAAACGGGTCGCAGAACGGTTTTTCATAACGGTAATCGCTTAAAAGGATCATCGCCGCGGCGAGATTTTCCCGTATCGGGGCAACGCCCACGAGATCGCGATACCCCCGCTTATGTAACCCCGTACCCGTGGTATCGATGCGAAGGTGCACCGTATCGCAAAAGATATCGAAAACAACCGCCAGCTTTTCCCCGCTTTCGGGCAAAGCGCGCAGGTTGAATTTTTTGCAAAGCCGCTCCGCAATGGCTTTTTTAATGATCTTCTGACAGGCGGAAAGGGCGAACAAACGGCTTTTTAAGCTTTTGCCGTTGACCAGAACGAAGGTATCTTTTTTACAAAACTCTTCCCACGGCACGTTTTTCACGCCGTCAAAGAGTTCGTCGAACGTTCTCGCCTGAAAGGAACCTACGTCAAAGTAAACGCGATCCGCCGTGCGCAAAAACACATTGAGCCGCGCGACGTCGTAAACCGTTCCAGCAACCGTCATCAATCCGCGTTCGGCTTTCGGTTCGGCAAATCCCAGTCTTTTCAGTTCCCGTTTGGTCACCGCTTCCACACCGGACGCCGCGCTTACGGTCAGGTTCACTTCTTTCATATTTCCCTTACATTATATAATAGTTTTCGACATTTAGCAAGTAAAAAATTAAATTCCGTTTCGCTGTCGATGACAAAAAAAGGACATATAATTTTCAAAAAAGCCGCCGCGGATTTTCCGCGGCGGCAAAAGCGGCAATCCGTTGCGCGCCGAAGCGCTCCTTCCCGCTTTTAAGTTTTTTACGAAACGAACAATCCGTTCTCGTTAGCGTCCACCTTCACGACGGTATTGGGCAGATATTCGCCCTCGATGATGTGCCGCGCGATGAGCGTTTCCACATTGTGCTGGATAAACCGTTTGAGCGGACGCGCACCGTATACGGGGTCGTAACCGTTGTTCACGATATAATCCTTTGCCTTATCCGTGACTTCAAGTTTGAGCTGTTTGTCGGTAAGGCGTTTTTCCAAAGATTTCAGCATCAGATCGACAATGGACTTGATCTCTTCTTTTGCAAGCGGTTTATAAAGTACGATCTCGTCCAGCCTGTTGAGGAACTCCGGACGGAAATGCGCTTTCAAAAGCTTGCTGACTTCGTCTTTCGCGCTCTGGGAAATTTCCCCGTTGACGATGCCGTCCAAAATGACGGAAGAACCGAGGTTGGACGTAAGAATGATGATGGTATTCTTAAAGTCCACCGTGCGTCCCTGCGAATCGGTAATCCGCCCGTCGTCGAGCACCTGCAACAAAATGTTGAACACGTCGGGGTGCGCCTTTTCGATTTCATCGAAGAGCACCACGGAATAGGGTTTACGCCGCACGGCTTCGGTCAGCTGTCCGCCGTCCTCGAATCCCACATATCCCGGGGGCGCGCCGATCAGACGCGAAACGGCAAATTTCTCCATGTATTCGCTCATATCGATACGGATCATGTTGCGTTCGTCGTCAAACAGGCATTCCGCAAGCGTTTTGGCAAGTTCCGTCTTGCCGACACCCGTAGGACCGAGGAATAAAAAGCTGCCGATCGGGCGGTTGGGATCGGCGATCCCCGCGCGGGAACGCATGATGGCTTCCGCCACTTTCTCCACAGCCTCGTCCTGCCCGATGACGCGTTTATGCAATATGCTTTCAAGGTTTAAAAGTTTTTCACGCTCGCCCTCCATCAGTTTGGATACGGGAATACCCGTCCAACGGCAGATAATTTTGGCGATCTCTTCGTCCGTGACGCGGTCTTTTAAGAGATTGGTCTTGCCCGCGCCCTGTTTTTCCGCTTCTTCCAGCTCTTTCTTCAGTTGCGGAATCTTACCGTATTTCAGCTCGCTCGCTTTGTTCAGATCGTAAGAACGCTCCGCACGTTCGAGTTCGGCGTTTGCGGCGCCGAGTTCTTCACGCAGCTTCTGCACCTTGCCGATGCTGTTCTTTTCGTTTTGCCATTTCGCGACCATTTCGTTATATTTCGCCGAAAGTTCGCCCTTTTCCTTAGTGACTTCGTCGAGATGCGCTTTCGCCAGATCGTCGGTCTCCTTTTTGAGGGCGGCCTCCTCGATTTCCAGCTGCATGATCTTGCGGCGGATATCGTCGATTTCGCTCGGCATGGAGTCGATGTCGGTTTTGATCATCGCGCACGCCTCGTCGATAAGGTCTATCGCCTTATCGGGCAGGAATCTGTCGGTAATATAACGGTCGGAAAGCGTCGCCGCGGCGATGATCGCCGAATCGCTGATCTTCACGCCGTGGAACACTTCGTAACGTTCTTTCAGTCCGCGCAGAATGGAAATGGTATCCTCCACCGTCGGTTCGCCGACCGTTACGGGTTGGAAACGACGTTCGAGTGCGGGATCTTTTTCGATATATTTGCGGTATTCGTCCAGCGTTGTCGCACCGATACAGTGCAACTCGCCGCGCGCCAGCATGGGCTTTAAAAGGTTGCCCGCGTCCATCGCGCCGTCGGTCTTGCCTGCGCCGACGATGGTATGCAATTCATCGATAAAGAGAATGATTTTTCCTTCGCTCTTCTTTACTTCGGAAAGAACGGCTTTCAGCCTCTCTTCGAATTCGCCGCGGTATTTCGCGCCCGCAACGAGCGCGCCCAGATCGAGCGAAAAGAGCTTTCTGTCCTTCAGCGACTGCGGAACGTCCCCTTTCATGATACGGATTGCCAGCCCTTCCGCGATAGCCGTTTTACCTACGCCGGCTTCACCGATAAGCACGGGGTTGTTTTTTGTCTTTCTCGAAAGAATACGGATCACGTTTCTGATCTCGGCATCCCGTCCGATGACGGGATCGAGTTTATGCTTGCGCGCCCGCTCCACCAGATCGACGCCGTACTTGTTGAGCACGTCATAGGTGTCCTCGGGATTATCGTTGGTAATGCGCACGTTGCCGCGCACTTCGGTAAGCACTTTCAAAAAAGCGTCCTTCTTTATACCGTATTTATGAAACAGATCGCGCACCGCAGACGACGGATTGTCGAGCATTCCGAGGAAAATATGTTCCACGGAAATATATTCGTCCTTCATGTCCGCCGCCGTGTTTTCCGCGGCGGTCAGCGCCTTATTGAGCTCCTGCGAAGCGTACACCTGCGAGCCGCGCGCTTTCGGCAATTTATCCACCGCGCGCAAAGCGTCGGCGTGCAACGCGGAAACGTTTATCTGCATTTTTTCCAACAGCTGACCGATAAGGCCGTCCCCGTCGGTCATCGCCGCAAGAAAATGTTCTTCCGTCAGTTCGGGGTTACCGTTTTCCCCCGCAAGACGTTGCGCCGCCCCGATTATTTCCAAAGCTTTTTGCGTAAAATTATTATTCGTCATACATTCTCACCTCCTCAAATGAGCAATTTGCCGTAAAATTGTTTTCTGACCGCGTATTCGATATCCTTGACGGAAAAACGCTCGCTGTCCAGATTGTTGAAGTATTCGTTGATCAACGCGTCAAACGCGTCGATATAATGCGGTATCGCCGTAGCCAGTGCCGCTCCGCTCACCGAAGAAGCCGGCCGCAGGAACACGCGGCGGAATCTGTTCTCCTCGATTGCAAAAGGAAGATCTTCCGACACATGTTTCTTTTCCAGCGTTACCCACAGACGGAAAAACTCTTCGATGGCGCGACGCACAAACTCGTTGCCCGTCCTCGAAGATACTTTCAGTTCGCCGAGGTATTCGTTTTCGTACGGGTAGATCTCCACAAGATATTTCATCGTTGGCTTATAGCGGTAAGCGATGGAGCCCGTAACGGTAAGCACGCTCGGAGATGTGCCGAAAAAGTGCAGATTTTCATGCTGCGCAAGAATATCCTCCACATAACGGAACAAATCCGTGTTCTTTTTCATTGCCGTTTCATATCCTACTTTGTCCGCAAGCGCCTGATTAATGAACGCCGACCGACTGAGCTTTTCTTTACGAGCGGCTTTGTCTACCAGCTTCATCACCTCGCTGTCGAGAACCAGAGAATAAATCGTCTTTGCCATAACGGAATTTTCCTCCTTTTCTTTGCCACTATTGTAGCACATTTTATTAATTTGTCAAGCATTTTATATAAAATTTTTTACAATTTTTTAAATTTATTTTTTCGACAAAATATTTTCCGTTAGCCTTGACACCGCTTTTCGTTTTCGTTATAATATAAAAGTAATTTAAAAGATTATATAATTGTTTAGCGGAGGGCTCTCCGTTCGGGAAACGGTATGGCGAGGATCGACTCGGATGTTATAAAAACTTCAAAACCTTTCAGAAAGTTTGATTTGTGTTTATATATATCCGTTTCAGTCATGATCCTCGTGCTTTTTTTATGCTATAATCCTTTCGGAAAAGACAAAGCCGTTTCGCAGATCGAAATTTCGTTAAACGGAGAACTCATCTACGTTTACGACTTTTCTCTTTCGGAAAGCACCCTTACTTCCGAAGCGATAACGGAAGAAAAAGACGGCGATTTCTGCCGCGTGAAAGTTACGGCGGAAAACGGATTCAATCTGATCGAAATCGACGTGAGCAGACGCACCGCCCGCGTGATCGATGCGGATTGTTCCTCCCGCAAAGACTGCGTACACACGAAAGCCGTGCGCTCCGGCGGAGACGTCATCGTGTGCGTGCCGCATAAGCTTGTGGTTACGGCGGTGGGCGACGGCATTCGTCAGCCCGTAACGGGGTGATCATGATAAAAAACAACGCAAAACGAATCGCAGGCACGGCGATTTTAGCCGCGCTCGCGCTCATATCCTTTATAATAGAAAGCCTGTTTCCGCCCTTGTTTATTCCCGGCGCAAAGATGGGGCTTTCCAATATTTTTACCTTTCTCGCCCTGATTTTATATGGCGGAGGCAGCGGATTGGCCACCGTTTTGGTCAAATGTCTGCTCGGCGCCGTGTTCGGCGGGAATTTTTCCGCGCTCATGTATTCCCTGCCCGCCTCGCTGGCGGCGCTCGGCGCGGAATACGCACTGTTTAAATTGCTGTTTCCCAAAACGTCGCTCGTCGCAATCAGCGTGGTTGCGGCGGTCATCCATAACCTTGTGCAGAATCTGGTGTTTTGCTTAGTAACCCAGACGCCCGAAGCGCTGACCTATCTTCCCTATCTCGCCGTAACCGGCGCGCTTGCGGGAGTGATCGTCGGACTTACGTGCTGGAGCTCGTTAAAGATTCTGCCGGCAAAGTATTTTTCGCGTTGAAGCGGTTTTCCGCTCTTCATACAAACAGTAACAGGAGGTTATATATCTTGATCATCAAAGGCAAAAAATATCGGTACGGCGTACATGTGAAGGACCGCAAGGAACTTTGCCGCGAAAAGCCGATCGAAACCATGCCCGCGCCCGAAATTGTGAAAATCAGCGTTTCACAGCATATCGGCGCGCCCGCAAACCCCATAGTCAACGTCGGCGACGACGTTATAAAGGGGCAGATGATCGCGGAAGCGACGGGAGCCATCTCCGCCAACGTCTTTTCCAGCGTGTGCGGCAAGGTAACGGGCATCGAAGAGATCGTCAATCCGATGGGACTCAGACAGAAGTATATCGTCATCAAAAACGATTACCGCACGGAAGAATACCGCTTCCCCAATCTTGAAAATTTTGAGGACGCGACGATTATCGGACGCGTGCGCGAAGCGGGTATCGTAGGACTCGGCGGAGCGGGCTTCCCCACTGCGGTCAAGCTTACGCCGAAAAATCCCCTCGACACGCTGATCGTGAACGGGGCGGAATGCGAACCTTATCTCAACTGCGACTATCGGCTGATGTTGGAACATCCCGACGAAATCGTGAAAGGTATCAACTACCTCGCCGCGGCGCTCAACGTGAAAAACGGAATCGTCGGCATCGAAAAGAACAAGCCCGAAGCGATAGAACTTTTTTCCGAACGCGGAATGAACGTCGTCGCCTTGCAAAAGCAGTACCCCATGGGCAGTGAAAAACAACTCATTTACTGCTGCACGGGAAGAAAAGTACCCACGGGCAAAATGCCTTTCGACGTGGGGGTATGCGTACAGAATATCAAGACGCTGTTCGCTTCTTACGAAGCGGTGGAGCTCAACAAGCCGCTGACTGAAATCGTGATGACGGTGAGCGGCGACGGCATTAGCGAAGCGAAAAACCTGAAAGTCGCCATCGGCACGCCCTTTACCGACATTGCTGCATACTGCGGCGGCGAAAAGGAAAACGTGGTCAAGTATATTGCGGGCGGCCCGATGATGGGTAAAAACCTGATCGACCTCAACCAATATGTGCGCAAAACCGATTCGGGACTTCTGTTTTTAACGAACAAAGAAGCCAACTTAGAAGAGCCGAGCAACTGCATCAACTGCGGCGCGTGCGCGAAAAACTGCCCCATGCGCTTGATGCCGATGTATATCGAGCTTTATACCCTTGCGGGCGATTACGAAAAAGCCAAAAAGTACGGCGCGATGAACTGTATCGAATGCGGCACCTGCGCTTACAACTGCCCCGCGCGGCGTCCGCTTGTACAGAGCATAGCGTTCTGCAAAGCGAAACTCAAAGAGAAGAAATAGGAGCCGAGTTATGGAAGAACAACTGAAATTTTATTCCAATTCCCCGCACGTAAAGGGCAGACGCACGACGCGGGAGATCATGCTCAACGTCTGTATCGCCCTCCTGCCCGCCTGCATTATGGGATGCGTATTCTTCGGCTGGCGCGCGCTGATGATCATAGCGCTTTCCGCTTTCAGCGCATGCGCGGCGGAAATCGTTTACCGACTCGTCATGAAACAGCCTTTCCCCCGAATTTTGAAAGAATTCGACTTTTCCTCGCTGGTGACGGGGTTGCTTTTGGCGATGTGCCTCGGTTCTCAGGTTCCTTGGTACGTCCCGGTGCTTTCCGCGATCTTCGCGATCGTCGTCGTGAAAATGCTTTTCGGCGGCACGGGCAAAAATCTTGTGAATCCCGCGATCACGGGCAGAATTTTCGCCTTTCTCTCCTTCGGCACGATCATGACGAGCGGCTGGGTTATACCGAATTTCGCCTCGTCCTCCGTCGTATCCGGGGCCACTTCCCTGACCGCGCTTTTGAAGGACGGCACGATGCCCGATCTATTAAGTCTGTTTTTGGGAAACGTACAGGGCTGTATCGGCGAAACGTGTAAAATAGCGCTCCTCGTCGGCGGTATTTATCTGGTGATCCGCGGCATAATCGATTTCAAATGGCCGCTCATCTACATAGCGGTAACCGGTCTGATGAGCGTTGCGCTCAACAAATTCGATTTCCATTATTTTCTCCCCTCCGTTTTAAGCGGCGGACTGATTTTAGGCGCGATCTTTATGGCGACCGATTACACCACCACCCCGAACACAACCTGGGGTAACGTGCTGTACTTCGTCGTACTCGGCGTGATCACCGCAGTTTTAAGACAGGCGACGGGCATAGAAATCGTTTCGTTTGCAATCCTTTTGATGAATTTGTTCGTCCCCCTGATCGACAAGTTTATTATCAATCGACCGTTCGGTTTTAAGCGCGAGAAAAAAGTCAAGGAGGCGAAATAAATGAAAACGAAATTTTTCAAAACGGAAGGTTTCCGTTGCGTAATCGTTCTCTTCGTCATCACGGTTGTGATGTGCGGACTCCTTGCGATATTGAACGACGTTCTGTTCGTCAGCGATGCGGAACGGCTCAACCGCGCGGTTGCAAAAGTATACGGTAAAGAAGTACAGGCTGAGACCTTACAGGGCTTCGGCGAAGGCGAGACCGGCTTTTCCTGCGAAGCGGGAACTATTGAAAAAGCTTACTGCTTCACCGACGACGGCGTATATTACGAATTGTTCGGAAGCACGGGCAAAAACGGCTATAAAGACGGCACGGTTACGCTGTGGGTCCTTGTGAAATACGAAAACGACAAACCCGCCTCGCTCGAAAACGTTGCCGTGGACAGCTACGAAAAACAGACGCTTATGTCCTCATTCAACTCGTCGTTCTTCAATAAATATACTTCGCTCACGACGGAAGAGCTGGAAAGCGGAAAGCTTTTCTCCACCGCGGCGAGCGACACTTCCGTGCAGAACGTCGTTTCGGGCGCGACGATGTCGTCCAACGCCATGAACAATGCCGTGAATACCGTTCTGCTCTATCTCTGGGGGGAGGCTGTCTGATATGAAAACAAACTTCAAAAAAATCGCCATGGACGGCGTAATCACTTCTAACCCGACGCTCAAACTCGTGCTCGGCACCTGCCCCACGCTGGCGCTCACTACGCTGGCGATGAACGGCATCGGCATGGGCGCGGCGGTCACCTTCGTTCTGATCTGTTCCAACGTTTTTGTTTCTCTTTTGAGAAACGTCATTCCCGACAAAGTGCGTATTCCCGCGTTCGTGCTCATCATCGCGACGTTCGTTACCATCGTAAGACTGGTGCTCGATAAGTTTTTGCCGACGATTTACGAAAGCCTGGGACTGTATCTGCCGCTCATCGTCGTCAACTGCATCATTCTGGCGCGCGCGGAAAGCTTTGCAAGCAAAAACGGCGTGCTCGCTTCCGCGGCGGACGGTTTATTTATGGGCATCGGCTTTACGCTGGCGCTGACGATCATGGGCGCGTCCCGCGAAATACTCGGCGCGGGCTCGATATTCGGCGTTCATCTTTGGGACTTCAAAATCGAATTCTTTGCAAAGAGCGCGGGCGCGTTCTTCACCTACGGCACGTTTATCGCGGTATTCGGTTTTGTTTCCTATCTGCTTCATAAACGCAAAAAAATCAAATCTTTTAAGCTGAGCAGACTGCCCGAAGCGGCAAAGGAGGAAAATTAAATGGGTGCGTTTCTTTCCGTTATCGTCGCCGCAGTTTTTGTAAATAACTTCGTCGTCGTGCAGTTTTTGGGTATCTGCCCTTTCCTCGGCGTTTCCAAAAGCACGTCGAACGCTTTCGGCATGGGCGTGGCGGTTACCTTCGTTATGACCATCACCTGCCTCATCACTTACCCCATCTACACGTATTTGTTAGTTCCCCTGAAACTCGAATACCTGGAAATCATCGTTTTCATCTTCGTCATTGCGGCGTTGGTGCAGATGATCGAAATGGTATTGAAAAAATTCTCCCCCACCCTGTATAAGGCGATGGGCATTTACCTGCCACTCATTACTACCAACTGCGCCGTTCTGGGCGTTGCGGAACTCGTCATCGACAGCGCGCAGATGATGTCCTTGCTCGGCATCGCGTCCATGAACATGGGCATTGCGGTGCTGTACGGATTCTTTGCGGGACTGGGATTCACGCTGGCGATCGTCGTCATGAGCGGTCTGCGCGAAAAAATTGCCGCGCTGCCCATCAACAAACACCTGAAAGGTTTCCCCATTGCGATGATCACCGCCTGCTTTATGGCTATGGCGTTCTACGTATTTTCTTTGATTTAAAGGAGGCGGAAAAATGTTATTGAATTTACTCGCTTCGGTACAATGGGATAAAGTAGGCATCGTCATCGGCATTGCCGCGGGGCTTTCCGTGGTGTTTGCGGTGCTCATTATAATCGTATCAAAATTCTGCGCGGTAGAAACCGACGAAAAGGTTGCGGCTATCACCGAAAAACTCGCGGGCGCGAACTGCGGCGGCTGCGGTTACGCGGGGTGCGAAGGCTTTGCAAAAGCGCTTGCCGAAGGCAAAGCGGAAATCACTTCCTGCGGACCGACCTCCAACGAAAACAAAGCCGAGATCGCTAAAATCCTCGGCGTGGAATTCGCCGCAAGCGAACCCGTTTACGCGGTAGTCGCCTGCGCGGGCGGTATGAAAAGCAAAAATAAATACACCTATGTCGGAAACAAAGGTTGTCTTGCGGAGGCGATGTATCTCGGCGGCAAGAAAAAATGCGCTTACGGCTGTATGGGCGAAGGCACTTGCGAAGAGATATGCCCCTATCACGCCATCGAAGTGAAAGACGGCGTTTCCATCGTAGACAAGGCGCTTTGCGAAGCTTGCGGCCTGTGCGTGAAAACCTGCCCGAAAAAGATCATCAAAATGATTCCGAAACGCGCAAAGGTATACGTGGCTTGCTCCACCCCCTGCCGCGGCAAGGAAACGATGAGCGTTTGCGAAGTCGGTTGCATCGGTTGCGGACTGTGCGCGAAGAACTGCCCCGAAAAGGCAATCACCATGGTCAACAATCACCCCGTCATCGATTATTCCAAATGCACGGGCTGTCTGACCTGCGTGGCTAAATGCCCCAGAAAGACCATTAAGGAACTTTGATAAAAGAAAGGTTTCTGCTTAAAAAAATCACTCCCACAGTCCTATACAGGCTGCGGGAGTTTTCATTTAATTTAAGGGTTTTTGATAAGTATAACCTTTGTTTATCGTTACAGAATTGAGTTTATTCCAAAATTTCATCGCTCAGCTGTAAAATCTTCTGCCCGTATTTTTTCTTGCGGTTTTTCATCATACGCACATAGAGCGGATAGGTAAGCGACACCGCGGCAAG
>CALVXL010000051.1 GCA_944369635.1 uncultured Clostridia bacterium | reverse complement strand
ACGCGGCGGGGTGATGAAAGTTGCCGTCGTCATTTGAGAAAAAGGATAGATGTAAGTATAAATAATGCTGATTTCAGATATAAAAAACATTGATTTTTAATGGAAAGAACTTATCGGCAAAACGTTTGACAAATGAAAAAACGGATACTATAATAAAGGAAAATGAGCAAAGGCGTTCATTGGCAGGGCTAAAAGTCTGCGCCGATGAGCGTTTTTTATTTTTCACAGAATCAGAATCGGAGAGAGAAAATGAAAAAAGAAGGGCAGATCAGAATCCCGTCGGGCTGTGCGGTTTCCGCCGTAATTTCGAGAGAAGGAAAGCGCATGACGGGCGAAAAGATCATTCAATCCATGGTTCCCATGCACGACCGTTCCAACGGTTTGGGCGGCGGTTTTGCGGTGTACGGAATTTATCCCGAATACAAAGAATTTTATGCGCTACATTTGTTTTTTGACGACAATCGGGCAAAAAGCGAGTGCGAAACCATATTGAAAGAGGGTTTTGAAATCGTAAAATCGGAGCTTATCCCTACGAGGAAAATTCCCGCCATCACGGACGAACCGCTGATATGGCGGTATTTTGTGGCGCCGCTCAAATCCGTTCTGGCGTCTTTGCAGCTTGACGACAAGGAATATGTGGCGCGCGTCGTCATGCGCATCAACAGCGAAGTGCGCGGCGCGTATGTTTTTTCCAGCGGAAAAAACATGGGCGCGTTCAAGGCCGTCGGCTATCCCGAAGACGTGGGCGAATTTTACAGGCTGGAGGAATATGAGGGGTATTGCTGGACGGCGCATGGACGATATCCGACCAATACGCCGGGCTGGTGGGGCGGCGCGCATCCCTTTGCCTTGCTGGATTATTCCGTCGTGCATAACGGGGAGATCTCTTCTTATGACGCGAACCGCCGTTTCATCGAAATGTTCGGGTATAAATGCACGTTGCAGACGGATACGGAAGTGATCACCTATATCATGGATTATTTACTGCGCAAGCAGAAACTTACGTTGAAAGAAAGCGCGTCGGTCATCGCCGCGCCGTTCTGGAGCACGATTGCGCGCAAGCCGGAAGAAGAGCGAAAAAAACTGACGTTTTTGCGCGCGGTGTATTCCGGGCTGCTGATAACGGGGCCGTTTTCCGTCATATTGGGCTTTGAAGGCGGGCTGATGGCGTTGAACGACCGTCTGAAACTGCGGTCGATGGTCGTCGGGGAAAAAGACGACAAGGTGTATATTGCGAGTGAGGAAGCGGCGATCAGGACGATGGAGCCGAACGTGGAAAACGTGTACGCCCCGAGCGGCGGGGAACCGGTGATCGTCCGCGTCAAGGAGGGAGCGTTATAATGGGTGTGGAATTTATTTATCCCGAATATGAAGTCGTAAGAAATCGGGAACGCTGTATCGATTGCAAAATCTGCGTGCAGCAGTGCGCAAACGGCGTTCACCGTTTTGACGAAAAACTGCAAAGAGTGGTGAGCGACGAGAGAAATTGCGTCAACTGCCAGCGGTGCGTTTCGTTTTGTCCCGTGCGCGCGCTGAAAATCGTGAAAACCGATTGCCGTCTGAAAGAAAACTGCAACTGGAAAGAAGACACCATTAAGGAAATTTACAAACAGGCTAACAGCGGCTGCGTGCTGTTGTCCTCCATGGGGAATCCGAAGCCGTATCCCGTATACTGGGATAAAATACTCATCAATGCGTCGCAGGTAACCAATCCGCCCATCGATCCGCTGCGCGAACCGATGGAAACGCGTGTCTTTCTGGGCAAGAAACCCCTTTCCGTGAAGAGGGATGCAAAAGGCGAACTTATTTGCGATCTTCCGCCGCAGCTCGAGCTTTCCATGCCCGTTCTCTTTTCCGCCATGAGCTACGGTTCCATCAGTTATAACGCGCACGCGTGTCTGGAGCGCGCGGCGAAAGAGCTGGGAATCTGCTATAACACCGGCGAAGGCGGTCTGCACGAAGATTTTTACTGCTACGGCCCCAACACCATCGTGCAGGTGGCTTCCGGGCGGTTCGGCGTGCATAAGGAATATCTCGAAGCGGGCGCGGGTATCGAAATCAAAATGGGGCAGGGGGCAAAGCCGGGAATCGGCGGACACCTGCCCGGCAAAAAGATCGTGGGCGACGTCTCCAGAACGCGTATGGTTCCGGAAGGATCGGACGCCATTTCCCCCGCGCCGCACCACGACATATATTCGATAGAAGACCTTCGCCAGCTCGTTTTTTCCCTCAAAGAGGCGACGGAATATAAAAAGCCGATTATCGTAAAGGTCGCGGCGGTACACAACATAGCGGCCATTGCAAGCGGGATAGCGCGGAGCGGCGCGGACATCATCGCCATCGACGGTTTCCGCGGCGGCACGGGCGCCGCGCCCACGCGTATACGCGACAATGTGGGTATCCCCGTGGAAGTCGCCCTTGCGGCGGTCGATAAGCGGCTCAGGGAAGAGGGCATAAGGAACGAAGTTTCCCTGATCGTCGGCGGAAGTATTCGCAGCGCGGCGGACGTCGTCAAGGCGGTCGCGCTCGGCGCGGACGCATGCTCCATCGCCACGGCGGCGCTGTTGGCGTTGGGCTGTCATCTGTGCCGGTCCTGTCAGAGCGGCAATTGCAATTGGGGAATCGCCACCCAGCGCCCCGAACTGGTAAAAAGGCTCGATCCCGAACAGGGCAGCGCGCGGCTTGTTAATTTGCTGCGGGCGTGGAATCACGAGATCAAGGAAATCATGGGCGGCATGGGGATCAACTCCGTGGAAAGCCTGCGCGGCAACCGTTCGATGCTCAGGGGAATCGGGCTGAACGAGAAAGAACTCGAGATACTCGGCATCGCGCATGCGGGCGAATAACGAGCGAAAAATACGAAAAAACGGATTTTTTTATCAAAAAGCGATAAATTTACGTGGAGGTATGTTATAATGATCATAGATGCTGCCGCGGTCGGCTACAGAGAGCTTAACGAAATTCTCGCAAAAGGGCCGGGCAAGTACGAAATAAAAAACTGCCTCGGGCAGAGATTCATCGGCGCGGGCACGGACGGAAAGGAGATCCGCATAGAGGGGATTCCCGGAAACGCTCTGGGCGCATATCTGAACGGGAGCAGCATATATGTCGGCGGCAACGCGCAGGACGCGGTCGGCGATACGATGAACGACGGAAAAATCATCGTGAACGGCAACATAGGCGACGCGGCGGGTTACGCGATGCGCGGCGGCGAAATTTTCGTCAAAGGCAACGCAGGATACCGCGCGGGAATCCACATGAAGGAATACAAAAGCAAAATTCCCGTCATGGTGATCGGCGGCGGCACGGGGAGTTTTCTCGGCGAATACCAGGCGGGCGGGATCATTCTGGTTCTCGGGCTCAACGCGCCGAAGATCGTGGGCAACTTCCCCTGCACCGGCATGCACGGCGGAAAAGTATATCTGCGTACAAGCGGAAAGGACATCGTG
The DNA here is from genome assembly GCA_944369635.1 of uncultured Clostridia bacterium. Classification (GTDB taxonomy): domain Bacteria; phylum Bacillota; class Clostridia; order Christensenellales; family Borkfalkiaceae; genus UMGS775. The sequence continues at coordinate 5,140 of CALVXL010000051.1, read as the reverse complement.
TTTCCGCCGCAGGTTTCTTTTCATCTGTCCGACGGCGCGGAACGCGCGGAGATCGGGCGTCTCGTCGAAAGATATTGCGGATATTTCGGCGGGGACGTAAAAAAAATAATGGACGCCGATTTCATCACCGTTCGTCCGAACAGCGGAAATCCCTATAAACAGATGTACGTATCGAATTAAAGGCAGGAGAAAAATGAAGTATACCGTAAACGAAGTATTGCAGTTTGTGCAGGAAGAGGACGTCAAGTTCATACGGCTGGCGTTCTGCGACGTGTTCGGCACCCATAAAAACATATCGATCATGCCGGAAGAACTGCCGCGGGCGTTCGAATACGGGGTCGCGTTCGACGCTTCGGCGATCGAAGGGTTCGGGGACGAATCTCATTCCGACTTGTATCTGCATCCCGATCCCGATACGCTCAGCGTGTTGCCGTGGCGGCCGGAACACGGCAGGGTGGTGCGCATGTATTGTTCGATCACCTATCCGAACGGCGCGCCCTTCGAAGGCGATACGCGTACTTTTTTGAAAAATGCCGTAAGCGTTGCGGAAAAAGCGGGAGTGCAGTTCGATTTCGGCACGGAATCGGAGTTTTATCTGTTCGAACTCGACGAGCGCGGCAACCGCACAAAAGTGCCTTTCGACAGGGCCGGCTATATGGATATCGCGCCGGAAGATCGGGGCGAAAACGTGCGGCGGGAAATTTGCCTCATGCTGGAACAGATGGGAATTTATCCCGAAAGATCGCATCATGAAGAGGGTCCCGGACAAAACGAGATCGATTTCCGCCATTCCGACCCGCTTACGGCGGCGGATAACGCCGTTACGTTCCGTTCGGTCGTCAAAACCGTGGCGGGAAGAAACGGACTTTATGCCGATTTTTCCCCGAAACCGCTGAAAGATTGTCCCGGCAACGGCATGCACATCAACATTTCCGTAAAATCTTCCGATCAAAAGGATATGTTGGATTCCGTCATTGCGGGAATTATGGCGAACATCAAGGATATCACGGTATTTTTGAACCATCTTGAGGAATCTTATGAGCGGTTGGGAAAAGACAAGGCCCCCGCTTATATTTCCTGGTCGGAGGGCAACCGTTCGCAGCTCGTGCGCATTCCGCTCACTTCCGACAAAAGCCGCCGCGCGGAGCTTCGTTCCGCGGATGCAATGACCAATCCGTATCTCGCATTCGCGTTGCTGATTTACGCGGGGACGGAGGGCATTCAAAAGGCGTTGCCTTTGCCGGAGCATGCCGACGTCAATCTGTATACCGTTTCCGAAGAGAAGCGCGCCGGATACGAAAAATTGCCGCAATCTCTCGAGGAGGCGGCAGACAGTGCGAAAAACAGCGGATTTGTCAAAAGATACGTTCCGCAGGCGATTGCAAAGATGTTTTTCTGAAATGAGGTAAAATAAACCCGCTCGGACGCGGGGCGAAAAAAGAAACGGGAGGACGATGAAATGAATTTCAAAGAAAGAAATTATGCATTGCTCGTCGTTTCCGCGTCCGAAACGTTCTGTTCCGCCATAAAGGAGATTCTCGCGCCGTACAACGGCGCGTTTACCGCGCGATACGAGCAAAACGTCGCCGCGGCAAAACGCACCGCCGCGGAAACGGCGTTCGATCTTCTGATCGTCAACGCGCCGCTTCCCGACGAATTCGGGTCGAAGTTCGCCGCGGAATTCGCTTCGGATAAAAGCGGCGTCGCCCTGCTCGTGGTGCGGAGCGAAATTTACGGGGACGTGTATCAGAAAATGGTGGATAACGGCGTATACGTTCTGCCTAAGCCGCTGAACAAATACATGATGATCCGCGCGCTGGAATGGATGTGCGCTACGAAGGAACGTTTACGCAGGCTGGAGAAGAAGGCGGTTTCGCTCGAGGAAAAGATGGAGGAGATCCGCCTTGTCAACCGCGCGAAATGGATTTTGATACAGCATCTGAAAATGAACGAAAGCGACGCGCACAGATATATCGAAAAACGCGCGATGGATACCTGTGTTTCCCGCAGGGAAATCGCGGAAAATATAATTAAAACTTATACGTGAGTTCAGCGGCGGAAAACCGCGGAAATCCGTTTGACAATTTCAATCGGGAAGAGTAAAATATAGGCAATATGAAAGGCAAAGGCGTCTTTGAGGAGAAAAATCTCAAAGGCGCCTTTGCCTTTTGAATTAAAAAACAAAGTAAAGGAGAATAAAACGATGTTCGATGTGAAGGAAGAATTCGGGAGTCTGGTTTTCGACGACAGAGTAATGAAAGCGGTGTTGTCCGCCAAAGTGTATCAGTCTTTGAAAAAGACGATAGACGAGGGCGCAGGGCTCGATCTGTCCGTGGCAAACGCCGTCGCGGAAGCGATGAAAGAATGGGCGATATCCAAAGGCGCAACGCATTATACGCATTGGTTTCAGCCGCTTACGGGCATAACGGCGGAAAAGCACGACGGTTTCATTTCCCCCGCTCCCGACGGGCGGGTCATCATGGAGTTTTCCGGCAAAGAACTCATCAAAGGCGAACCGGACGCTTCGTCTTTCCCGTCCGGCGGTCTGCGCGCGACTTTCGAAGCGAGAGGATATACCGCATGGGATCCCACGTCCTATGCTTTCATCAAGGATAAAACGCTTTGTATCCCCACGGCGTTCTGTTCTTACGGCGGGCAGGCGCTCGATAAAAAGACGCCGCTTCTGCGTTCCATGGAAGCGCTGAACCGTCAGGCGCTCCGCATTCTGCGCCTGTTCGGCAACGACACCGTAAAATGCGTCAGGACGTCCGTAGGTCCGGAACAGGAATATTTCCTGATCGACAGACAGAGCTACGAACAGCGCAAAGACCTCATCTACACGGGCAGAACGCTGTTCGGCGCGAAACCTCCGAAAGGGCAGGAAATGGACGATCATTATTTCGGCGTCATCAAGCCGCGCGTCGCGGCGTATATGCAGGATTTGAACGAGGAATTGTGGAAACTCGGCATTTTCGCAAAGACGCAGCATAACGAAGTTGCACCCGCGCAGCACGAACTCGCGCCCATCTATACCACCACGAATATCGCAACCGATCATAACCAGCTCACGATGGAGATCATGCAGAAAGTCGCGTTAAAGCATAATCTGGTGTGCCTGCTCCACGAAAAGCCCTTTGCCGGCGTAAACGGAAGCGGCAAACATAATAACTGGTCGCTTTCCACCGATACGGGCGTCAATCTTCTGACCCCGGGCGAAACGCCTTACGAAAACGCGCAGTTTCTCACGTTTCTCTGCGCGGTGATCAAGGCGGTTGACGATTATCAGGATCTGCTCAGGATCTCCGTCGCCACCGCGGGCAATGACCACCGTCTCGGCGCAAATGAAGCGCCGCCGGCAGTAGTTTCGGTATTTTTGGGCGACGAACTGAACGCCGTTCTGGAAGCCATCGAAAACGACACGCCGTACAATGCGGCGGAAAAAACGCAGATGAAGCTCGGCGTGGACGTCCTTCCGAAATTCATTCGCGATACGACAGACCGAAACCGCACTTCGCCCTTTGCGTTCACGGGCAATAAATTCGAATTCAGAATGCTCGGTTCGTCCAACAGCATTGCCTGTGCCAACATGATGCTCAACGCCGCAGTGGCGGAATCGCTCCGCCAGTACGCCGACAAGCTGGAAAAGGCAAAGGACTTCAAGGCGGAACTTCACGCGATGATCCGCAAGACCATCAAGGATCACAAGCGCATTATTTTCAACGGCAACGGATACGACGAAAGCTGGATCAAGGAAGCTACGGAAAAGCGCGGATTGCTGAATTACAAGACCACGGCGGATTGTATGCCGCACCTTCTCGATAAAAAGAACGTGGATATGCTCACGTCGCATAAAGTGTTCACGAAAGAGGAACTGGAATCGAGATGCGAGATCATGCTGGAAAATTACTGCAAAACCATCGTGATCGAAGCCAATACGATGGCGGATATGCTCAGAAAGCAGATTTTGCCCGCGATCGAAAAATATGTCGGAAAACTTGCGGAAACGGTAAAGGACAAAAAGAGCGCCGTGGCGGCGGCTTCCTGCGGATACGAAAGCAAGGCAATCGTAAAACTTTCCGCGCTGGCGGACGGTATGTACGAAAAAACGGAAGATCTGGAAAAGACGCTGATCGAGTTGAAGTCGGCGACCGATATCGTAGCGGAGTCCGCGTTTATACGGGACAAAGTGCTCGAAAAGATGAGCGCGCTCCGCATTCTGGCGGATGAAGCGGAAACGCTCTGCGCTTCGGAATACTGGCCGTTCCCGACGTACGGCGACCTTTTGTTCGGCGTCAGATAAAAAACCGCGCAAGGCGGGAAAACGAGAGGAAACGGAAAATGTGTACGATCATGTGTTATTGCAAAAAGGGCGCAGATGTCGAAACGGTTAAAAAATGCCTTGACAGAACGCATTCGCGCGGGCCCGATCAGGCGCGCGTGCAGGATATCGGCGCGGGTGTTCTCGGGTTCGGACGGCTTGCCGTCATGGGGCTGACGGAGTCGGGGATGCAGCCGTTTTCTCTCAACGGAAACTATGTCGTATGCAACGGAGAGATTTACGGTTATAAAAAAATCAGGCAGGAACTGTCCGACAAATATTCTTTTGCGAGCGATTCCGATTGCGAGGTTTTGCTCCCGCTTTATGAAGAATTCGGAACCGACATGTTCCGCATGCTCGATGCGGAATTCGCCTGCGTGATCTACGACGGCAAGGAAGATACGTTCATCGCCGCCCGCGATCCCATCGGCATACGTCCGCTTTATTACGGATACGACGCGTCGGGAAACATCGTGTTTGCCAGCGAGCCGAAAAATCTTTCCGGCCTTGCGGAAAAAATAATGCCTTTCCCGCCGGGACACTATTATAAAAACGGAAAATTCGTCTGTTACAGGGACATTTCGCACGTGGATAAGTACATCTTCGACGATCTCGATACCGCATGCAAAAAAATCCGGCAAAAGCTGATCGCCGCCGTGGAAAAACGCATGGTTTCGGACGCGAAAGTCGGGTTTCTGCTTTCGGGCGGGCTCGATTCGTCCCTCGTTTGCGCCATCGCCGCGCGAACAGGCAAACAGAAGATCCGCACCTTTGCCATCGGTATGCGCGAAGACGCCATCGATCTCAAATACGCGCGGAAAG
>CALVXL010000050.1 GCA_944369635.1 uncultured Clostridia bacterium | reverse complement strand
GATTCAACAATTATGATTGCAGTCGCAGAAAAGCGCGTTCATGCGCTCTTTCAGAATTTTGACGTGCAGTTCTTCATCGAGTTTTATACGCGTGATGACCGCGGCGACTTCTTCGTTGCAAAGGCGGCATAAAATCTTATTATACCCCTCTATCGCGCAAAGTTCGCCCGAAAGATCGTCCATCAGCATTTTGCGCACGCTTTTGGAATAACTTACCGCCGACGAACTGTAGAAATTGAATCCCGTCGGCGGATAAGAGGATACGTAAACGGGATCGGCGCCCAATTTCAAAAGCATACTGCCTAAAATGTCAAGATGGTGCATTTCGGCAAGCGCGATCCCCTCCAGCGTATCGGCGGTTTCGTTATCGCAACGCCCTTTAAAATTGAACGAATGGTATATGTATTGCAAAATTGCCGTAAGCTCGCTGTGCGCCGAAGCATAAGCGGGAAAGACGATTTGCGCGCTTTTCAGATCGCAGGTGATGCAATCGAGCGACGGATACGGCAGATCGAGTTGAATGGGTTTTAACATACTCGCCCCCTTTTGTGGTTTTTTATATACAACATCATATGATTTTCCCGCGCCTTTTGTTTCCGCTTTACCCTTTTCCCCGCCGACAAAATATTTCGGAAAACATACAAACATTTGTTTGACAAACGTCGTGCGCCGCGCTATAATATAAACAAATGTTCGTAAAGCGAGCGGCATTTTTGGCGTGTTTTGCCCTTTCAAGCGGCAAGGCGGCTTATGAAATCAGCGGGAGGCAAAGCGATGATCGACGGCGAAAGGCTGAAAATACTGACCGAATCGGCAAAGTACGACGTATCCTGTTCGTCGAGCGGCTCACGCCGCGCCAACACGCCGAACGGCATAGGCAACGCGAGTTTCGGCGGAATATGCCATTCTTTCACCGCCGACGGCAGGTGTATTTCCCTGCTGAAAATTTTGATGAGCAACAAGTGCGCGTACGATTGCCAATACTGCGTGAACCGCAGGAGCAACGACGTTCCCCGCGCCTCCGCCACGCCGGACGAGCTTTGTCAGCTCGTCATCGAGTTTTACAAGCGCAACTATATCGAGGGGCTTTTTCTCTCTTCCGCGGTGGAGCGCTCTCCCGACTGCACGATGGAGCTCCTGCTGGAAACGGTAATCAAGCTGCGTAAGCAATACTGTTTCAACGGCTATATCCACTTGAAGGGCATTCCCAACGCCGATCCCCTGCTCATTGAGCGGGCAGGCGCATATGTGGACAGAATGAGCTTCAACATAGAACTGCCCAGCGAAAAAAGCCTGAAACTGCTTGCGCCGCAGAAGAGTAAAAACGCCATCGTCCGACCGATGCGCATGCTGACCAACGACATCGCGCTGAAAAAGCGGGAGCGCTCGAAATTTTTGCCCGCGGGACAAACCACGCAGATGATCGTGGGCGCAAGTCCCGAAACCGACGGGCAGATCTTGCGGCTGACGGAAGGGCTATACGACGCTTACCGTTTAAAACGCGTGTACTATTCTTCGTATGTGCCTGTCAACTTCACCAACGCCAACCTGCCTGCGGCGGGCGCGAAACTCTTGCGGGAACACAGGCTGTATCAGGCGGACTGGCTGCTCAGGTTTTACGGGTTCACCGCCGAAGAGATCGTGCGCGAGGACGGTTTTTTGGAGGAAGAATACGACCCGAAATGCGCCTGGGCGATACGGCACATGGATAAATTCCCCGTGGAAGTCAACACCGCGCCCGTGGAAACGCTGGTGCGCGTGCCGGGCATTGGGATCCGTTCGGCGTACCGCATACGGGAGGCACGCAAATACGCGAAACTCGATTACGCCGATTTGAAAAAAATGCGCGTGGTGTTAAAGCGCGCGCGACACTTTATAACGGCGGACGGGAAATTTTACGGAGAAGAAAATTACGGAAGACTGAAAAACGCGCTCCTGCTCGCGGAAAAAACGGATAACGCCGAACAGCTTTCCTTTTTAAACGGCGCGGAAATCGTGAAGAGCGTGATCACAGGCGAATTATGAAAGTTTACTTTTTCGACGACGGACAAACGGGTTTTTACAGCGCAGTGTTCCGCGCGTACGAACAAAAGCGGGAAAACGACGCTTATCTCACCTCCCTTACCTCCTTCCAATGCGCGCTCGGCGACGAGTCCGAACGGGTGGAAACCGACGAAACCAAGGCGGCGCGGGTACAAAAATCCGTGCGGCTTTACGGCGGAACGAAAGCCGATAAAGACATCGAAACGGCGTTCCGCTCCGACTGCGCAGAAAAGGCGCAGATCGCCTTTTTGTATCTGAAAAGGCTTTTAAGGGAAAAGCGCGACATCAGCCGCAGCTTTTCTTTCGACGAAGTGATGCCTTTCAACACGCTGGTGGACAAGGTGTGGCTGGAACGGCACCGCTTTACGGGATTTTTGCGTTTCGAGGAGACGAAAAACGGACTTTTATATGCCGAATACGCCCCCGACAACGACATTACCGATCTGCTTGCGCCGCACTTTATCAAACGCATCAACCTGCCGTTCGTCATCTGCGACGTAAAGCGCAGCCGCTTTGCCGCATGGAACGGAAAAGAGCTTGCGCTCTTCAACGCCGATATACCGACAAACGTGCTTCGCTCGCAGTTCGAAAAGAACGTGAACGATCTTTGGCGGGGGTATTTCAAAGCGACGAACGTAAAAGAACGCCCCCATCCGAAACAGCAGGACGGATACCTTCCCCGCCGCTACAGAAAATTCATGAGCGAATTCGACGAAGACTGACGCCGATTGTAATTATATATCTTTTACATCTTCCGTAAAAAACGACCGTTTTTCTGTCGGCGCCGCAAAAAAGCGGCCGTTCGATCAGACCAAAACCGTTCACATACACACTTCCTATATAAAAGCGCGCCCCGAAGACTCACTGTCTTCGGGGCGCGCCCTCGTATCGTCAAAAAATTTTCCGCACTGGTTTGCTTAGCGGGAAAAAGATAGCGTTTTTTAAGACTGCGCCTTTGCGGGAATCGTCACGCCGGCTTCTTTCAGCAAAGCGGGAAAAACTTCGTATCCCTTTTCGGAAGGGTGCACGCCGTCCGCATACATGCTGTCGTCCATTTCGCCTTCTTTTTCAAAGCGGGAAAAGGAATCGAGAACGAAGAGCCGCGGCGTATTCGCGGCGAAAGCGGAAATTTTCCCGTTCAGCTCCTCGATTTTCGCCGTATCCACCCCCTCGCGCATCTCCACGGTAAACCAGTAAACGGTAGTTTGCGGCAGATTGAGAAGCATATTGTTAAAAAGGGAAATCAACGCTTCGGCGGTTTCTTCGGGCGAGGCTCCGCCCGCAAGGTCGTTCGTACCGACGTGCATGGCGATGATGTCCGGTTGCACGGGATAAAAGATCCGCCGCGCGAAAATTTCCCACTGAAACGCCGTTGTGGAACCGATTCCCACCGCATACGCGCCGAGAGACGAAAAACGCACGCCGAAACTCGTCCAGTAACTTTCGGAAAAGAAGGAATCGCCCGCGAACACCACCTCTTTGTCTGCATAGTTTTGCAGCGATAAGGCGGAACGCGTTGCGGCGAAATCGAAATCGGGTTCGAATTCCGCATCAGAACAGATCACCTCGAAAAACGCGTTGTGGTTCGGCGTTTCCGCAAACACCGTGACTCGCTTTTCCGAAGTCGGCGTCTTTTTCAAAATCGCGCGCGTACCGTCGATTTCGAAAAGATCGCTGTCGAAGGTAAATTTCGGATCCTGCGCGTACTGCGGCAGACTGAACTCGATGTAAATTTCCGCTTCGGGATAATTTTCGTAAAGACGGACATCGGCGACTTTCATCGTGCCGTAGTCGGTCGGATTTTCCGTGTTTACGGGTTTTTCGTCCTTTTTGCATGCACAAAACGCCGTCGCAAGGAAAACCGCCAGCGCCGCGCAGCCTATCTGCTTCAATAATTTCATCCGTGTTCCCTCCCTTCGCCTATCCGACTTCATCATACCGCATATCGAACGGAAAATCCATAACAAACGGGCACTCTTCGCCCCGAAAAACATAACAAAACTGTTTTTTAAAGTTTCCGAAAGACAGGCGATGCGAAAAAAAATCTGCCGACCGCCGCGCAAAATGCGCCGGCAAGCGGCAGAGTAAAATCACTTTTCAAACACAACGCCTTCATATGCGGGAATTTCTTCGCCCGCGACAAATGCGGCGATGATTTCGGCGGCGACGTCGCTTTCTTTAAGCGGCGTCATGGGAAAATCATGGAACATATTTTCAAATACGGCGAGCGCGACGTCGGTACCCTTCGCGGCGTCGGCTTTTTCTTTCAGCAACTTGCAGTCGGGATAAAAAAGCTCGTGCGTGCCGACGGTAACGAGCACGTCTCCCAGATCATCCGTCTTTCCGAACAGCGGAGAAACGCGCGGATCCTTTCCGTCAAGTTCCTTCGCGTATTCCCTGCCGGCGAATACTAACGCCTCGACGGACAGCGTGGGATCCTTCTTTTCGAATTCCGCCGCCGCGGGATTGGACATGGTGATGTCGAGCCAGGGCGAAAGAAGTACGGTTTTCTTCGGTTTCGGGGCGAGATCTTTATCCGAACAGATCTGTTGCAACAGTGCAAGCGCCAGTCCTCCGCCCGCGGAATCGCCTAAAAACACGAACCGATCGGAGGGATATTTTTCCGTCAGATACCGATACGCTTTCAGCACGACGGCCTGCGTTT
>CALVXL010000049.1 GCA_944369635.1 uncultured Clostridia bacterium | reverse complement strand
CGGGCAGCACACGCTTTATCAGCGGGGAAGATGCCGTCGATTTTTCGCTGTGCGATTCGTACTATAATTACTTCAGTGCGAACGGAACCGTCAGTTTGCCCGTTTATCTGAAAGATAACGGCGAGGCGAATAACTATACGTTGCAAATCTGGACAAAAAGCGATACATGGCTCGGTGAAGTCGCGCTGAAAGCGAACGAATGGGTAACGCTGACCTTCAAAGGACAGGGAGGCTGGGGTTTCTGCCTTTCCGATTGTTATTTTACCGTTCATCAGGACTGGACTTGCGAGGCGGGCGATGAATTCTATTTCGGCAAGATGACCATTTCGCTCGGCAATTATAATATCGATAAAGCGATTTTGCTCACGTCCGAGGCGGAAAATATCGCCGCAGAGGGTAATTCTTTTGTTCTTGACCCCGCCGATTTTCTGCAAAACGGCGAATACGTCCTCGGCATGACGGCTTTGTCCGAAAAATACGCGCCTGTAACTTCAAAAGTCGATTACGCCGATCTTTACAGCAAAAACGAAGTGACGGGAACAGGCACGAACAACACTTACGAATCCGATCCATATCCGGATGTGCTCGAACTCGGCGTGAAAATAACTTCCGAAACCGACCCGACGCAATCTTTTACCGTTTATCTTTCTTCTCGTTCAACTTATAGAAACCGTACGACGACGAGGGTTTACGTTGAGGGCGAATCCTATCGCAACGGCAGCGGGCAAAAAGGTATCGCATTTACCGCGGCGACAAATCAGGCTTTGGTCGTAAAGGAATTGCAAACAGGCGTCGTGAGCGGCACCATGGGACAATGGGGCAACACGGGGACAAACTACAACGCGATGGACGAACTGATAAGCTTTATCAAATTCGACCCCGCGAACATGAAGGTTTATTCTTACGGTTACGGCTGGAATCTGATTCGCGATCTGACTTCTACGACGTATGCGACCGCAGGCGGAGAAAGGTCTACGGATAAGCTGGGCACGCTTGACGCTTCCGTTTTTACGGATGAAAACGGAGAAGCGAGTTTTACGATGGAAGTTTTCGTATCCAGAATGAATACGGAATGGAATAAGGGACTGGACACGATTTACCACCTCGCTGACGGAAAGACGCAGACGGCTGTAAATACGGGATACACAGGCGTGGACGGGAAGTATGTTCTTTCTTCGGGTTACGACAGGAAATGTTCTGTACTGATCGCTTCGGGCAGACTCAGCAAGGACACCGTGCCCACCGCGGAACACGTTACATTGCCCGAAAACGGGTATGAAGTTACTTACGAATGGACGACCTTGGACCGCCTTGCAGACGCGGAGCTTTCCGAAAGCGTTACCCTTTCCGCGCCGCAGGTCGTAAATCTGTTTGAAACCAAAGATTACGAAGGTGAAGTCAGCTATTCCTGCGCGGAAAACGGCGACAGCGGCACGATAGAATTTGTCGACGGCGTGGGTACCTTTACGCCCGCGGGAGTCGGGGAATACGTCATTACCTGCGGCGAATACAGCAAGGCGATAAAAGTCGGATATAAAATCAACTATGACGACGGAAAAGGGGAAACTTCGGCAATCGTCATTGAAAATGCGATAACGCTCGGCGACTATGAACCGACAAATCCCGATGCGGCGTTTATCGGTTGGAAAGTGGAAAATTTAAACGGAGTATATTCTTCGGATTATACTTTAAATCTCGAGGAAGGAAATTTCCCGTATTTTGAAGCGAAATTTATTGATCTTGAAATGATGGCGGGTGCGGGAATCCGTTTGAATTTGAATTCGCCCGGCATTCGTTTCGGCGCGACGATCGCAAAAGAAAGTTATGAAGATGTAATTGCATTACTCGGCGAAGGAAATTACGGATTTTCTTATTCGATGACGGGGAACAGCAAAACCGTCACCAAGGAAATCGAAGAAGAGCGCATCGTCTACGACGAAGAAATCGGCAAGTATGTGACTTATGCTTCGGTTGTCAATCTTAGCGAAATCCAGTATGCGACGAATTTCTATGCGGAAGTTAATTTCGCCTATACGACGGCGGACGGCAAGGAATTGAAGGTTTACGCGAAGGAAACCGAAGATCCCGAACGCTGCGTGCAGGAAGTTGCGCAAAAGGCGCTTGAATCGGGCGATCCTTATACCGAAGAAGAGATTGCGATTTTGGAAGAATTTGCGGATTTGAAATATGCCAAAACGCTGTATTCCGAATCGGAAGGAACCGAACACGTGCAGGGAATCGGTTTGGACGAAAATTATCTGTATCTTTGTTATACTTCTGAAATTATCAAACAAGATATCAAAACCGGAGATATTGTCGGAAAAATCAGCAATATTAAACTATTTTCCAGTACGCACGGGGGAAATTGCGAGGTTTACGAAGGCAAATTATATGTTGCATTAAGTTTACGTTCAAAATCAGAATTTTCCTCGACGGATTTTTACACATATCCTAACTGTTATGTGATCATTGTCGATACAAGCAAAATTGTCGGAGAAGTCGACGCTTTGGATTCGGATATTGTAAACGTGGTATATATTGGTAAACCGATAGAAAAACTTAGCGGCTCTAAAGGATATAATGAAGACGGAACGGAAGTTGATGACAAATATGATATTTTCGGCGGTAAATTTTGTTCTCAAAACGGAATTGACAGTCTTACATTCGGACCGAAACCGGGAGCAGACGATGGTAAGATGTATTTAACAATGGGCTATAGCGGTCCTACAGACGAGATTTTGGTCGACGGAAAAAAAGTTACGGAATTAAGAGACGACATAGACTATGGCGTGGTATACCAATATGATGTTTCCGAATGGGAAGAAAACGGATATTATATGTCTTTTACGGAGTTTGCGGAAATATGCAAGCAAGATATAACGTTATATCAATTTTCGGGACCGGAAGAGTTTGATAATATTTGGTTTTTTTTGCGCGGTTGCCAATGGGGCGGGATACAGAACATTACATATGATTCTTATCAGAATGCTTACGTTTTGGGCACGTATGGAAAGCAAACCCTT
>CALVXL010000048.1 GCA_944369635.1 uncultured Clostridia bacterium | reverse complement strand
ACGGGCATGATCTTTTCCATGCTGATGCCCATGCTGATGATGGTGTTCATCTTTTCCGGCGCGATGGCGGTCGCGCCCGAATCCATTGCGGGGGAAAAGGAGCGCGGCACGTTTGCCACCATTCTCGTTACGCCCGTTGCCCGCGCGGGGGTGGCGATCGGCAAGATTTTTGCCCTAAGCGTCATTTCGGTACTCTGCGGTATGTCGTCGTTTATCGGCATTATCCTGAGCTTGCCCAAGCTCATGGGCGGTTTGGCAGGCGTGGACGCAAGCGTATACACCGTGGGGGATTATTTTGCATTGTTCGGCGTGGTGGTCAGCACGGTTTTGATGATCGTCGCCATGATCTCCGTCGTTTCCGCGTTTGCAAAGACCGTAAAGGAAGCCACCGCCTATATCACGCCGCTGATGATCGTCAACGTGCTTTTAAGTGTTACGTGTATGTTCGGAAACGGCGCGCCGACGAGCGTCTGGTTTTATCTGATTCCGCTTTATAACAGCGTGCAGGCGTTCAATGCGGTGTTCTCGTTTACTGCCGTCGCGTTGAACCTTGCCGTCGCCATGATCGCAAACCTCGTCTATACGGGGCTGCTCGTATGGCTTTTGACGAAGATGTTCAAAAGCGAAAAAATTATGTTTAACCGATAAAAATTGTTGTTTTATTGCCGCGCCGAAAAGAAGGCGCGGCAATAAAACGGCAGACGTTTTGGTAAACAGCGAAAAAAAGAACGGAAATTTCCGTTCTTTTTTTATGCGGAAAATTTCGGGAGCAATTTGCCCTGAGGGGTTGAAATTGACGGATACGGCTTGCACGTCAGCGTTATTTATGGTATACTGATAAAAAGACAGGGGGGATTTATGAGAAACAGAAAACTTGCCGCCGTGATTTTACCGATATTTATAAGCGTAATCTTAATTGTCGTCGGGCTTATTTTGTATGATAACAGCCAAAAGTTCGAAAAGCGCGGCGTAAAAACCGACGCCGTGATTGTGCGAATGGAAAAAGAACGGGATTCCGACGGTGATTATCAACATATCGTTTACGTGCGTTATACCGTGGACGGGCGCGAGTATACTACAAGGTTGGGAACGTATACTTCTTCCATGTACGTCGGCAAAACCGTTCCCATCTTTTATATGCCGAATAATCCGTCGGATATTATGTACGGAAAACTCACAAAATTTCCGGTAATCGCCTTTTTTGGCATGGGAGGAGTTATTTTTATAATCGGCGTGATCGCGCTGTTCCTTACGTTTCCCGCGGCGGGAAGACTCGGACGGCTGAAAGCTTCGGGGCGGTGCGTTGAGGCGACGGTGGTGGACTTTTCCTATTCCCGCAACACGCGTATCATGGAAAAATATCCCGCCACGCTCGTATGCATGGATAGCGAGAACAACGAATATAAGGTCAAATTTTTAATAAGAGATCCTTTCGGATACGGTATCGGCGGCAGGGTAAAAGTTTACGTGGATAATGCGAACCCAAAAAAATACGCCGTGGACTTAGAAAGCTGGATTTCTTCCTTTGCCGGGGGAGAAGAAAACGCTATAGCGCGGGATTGATTGACTTTTGCCTTTGCCGCTGCGTGCGGTGTGGTAAAAAATGATTGCAAAACGGCGGAAATTAAGATATAATAAAAATGTAAAAACATAATGACGGAATCTGTTTTCCGCTTTTCGGCGATTGTCTTAAAGCGGAAAATCCGTGCGGGAGATTTTTTATGAATAAAATTATAAGAAAGAAAAGCCTGAATCCTACCGTCACGCTGATGGAAGTGGACGCGCCGCTCATTGCCAAAAAGGCACAACCGGGGCAGTTTATTATTCTTCGCGTGGACGAAGCGGGGGAAAGAATTCCCTTAACCGTTGCCGATTACGATCGGGAAAAAGGCACGATCACCATCATTTTCCAGATCGTTGGCGCGACGACGGAAAAGCTGAACCATTTAAATGAAGGAGATTATATTCACGATTTCGTAGGGCCTCTCGGCACGCCTTCGCATCTTGACGGGCTGAAAAAAGTCGCGGTCGTCGGCGGCGGCGTCGGTTGCGCGATCGCGTATCCCGTTGCCAAAAAACTGCACGAGCTGGGAGCGGAAGTGCATTCCGTAGTGGGCTTCAGAAACAAGGATCTCGTTATTTTGGAAGACGAATTCCGCGCGGTAAGCGATGTGTATTCTATCGTGACGGACGACGGCACGTATGGCAAAAAAGGGTTGGTTACCGACGCTTTGAAAGCGTTGATCGACGCCGGCAATCAGTATGACGAAGTCATCGCCATCGGGCCGGTCATCATGATGAAATTCGTGTGCAAGCTGACCAAGGAATACAATATCAAAACCGTGGTGTCCATGAACCCGATTATGATCGACGGCACGGGTATGTGCGGCGGCTGCCGCCTGACCGTGGGCGGAAAGACGAAATTTGCCTGCGTGGACGGGCCGGACTTCGACGGGCATGAGGTCGATTTCGACGAGGCGATGAACCGCGGCACGATGTATCGCGATTTCGAGCGGCACGCCTATGAAGAAACGTGCAATCTCTTCAAAAAGGAGGTCAAGTAATATGCCGAATATGTCTTTGAAGAAAAACGAAATGCCGTCGCAGGCGCCGGACGTAAGAAATAAAAACTTTTCCGAAGTGGCTTTGGGATATTCCGAAGAGCAGGCGGTGGACGAAGCGCAGCGCTGTTTGCATTGCAAACATAAACCCTGTGTGGGCGGTTGTCCCGTGCAGATCGATATTCCCGCCTTTATCGCAAAAGTCGCGGCGCGCGATTTCGAGGGCGCGTATGAAGTGCTTTCCGCTTCCAGTTCGCTCCCTGCGGTTTGCGGAAGAGTTTGTCCGCAGGAAACGCAGTGCGAAGCGAAATGTGTGCGCGGCATCAAGGGTGAACCCGTCGCCATCGGCAGGCTGGAACGCTTTGTCGCGGATTATCATAACAAAAATTGCAAGGAAAAGCCCGTAAAACCCGAATCCAACGGGCATAAAGTCGCCGTCGTGGGATCGGGGCCGAGCGGGCTTACCTGCGCGGGTGATCTTGCCAAAAAAGGCTACGACGTCACCGTTTTCGAAGCGTTACATACTGCTGGAGGCGTGCTGGTTTACGGAATTCCGGAATTCCGTCTGCCCAAGACCATCGTACAAAAGGAAATCGATACGCTGAAAGATCTCGGCGTCAAGGTGGAGACCAACATGGTCATCGGAAAGGTTCTTTCGGTAGACGAACTTTTCGAGGCGGGGTTTGAAGCTGTGTTCATCGGCAGCGGCGCGGGACTTCCGCGGTTCATGAATATTCCCGGCGAAAACGCTAAGGGCGTGTATTCGGCAAACGAATTTCTCACCCGCGTCAATCTGATGAAGTCGTATAAAGATCATTGCGATACGCCCATTCTGCACGCGAAAGACGTTGCGGTCGTCGGCGGCGGAAATGTGGCAATGGACGCCGCGCGCTGTGCAAAGCGTCTGGGGGCGGAAAACGTATATATCGTGTATCGCCGTTCGGAAAAGGAACTTCCCGCAAGGGCGGAGGAAGTGGAACACGCAAAAGAGGAGGGCATTATCTTCAAGTTGCTCAACAACCCCGTAAAGATCCTTTCGGACGATAAAAATTTCGTGCGCGGGATTGAGTGCGTGGAGATGACGCTCGGCGAACCGGACGAATCGGGCAGGCGTCGTCCCGTGGAAAAGGAAAACAGCAATTTCGTGATAGACGTCGAGTGCGTTATCATGGCGAGCGGCACTTCGCCGAACCCGCTTATGAAAGCGACGACGAAAGGACTCGACACCGA
>CALVXL010000047.1 GCA_944369635.1 uncultured Clostridia bacterium | reverse complement strand
CCCTTTCCGACCGCTTCGGGCTGACGGTGCTTTTTTCCTCCACTTCCAAACCGCAATACCTTTCCATCGTGAAACAACTTGCCGAAGATTTCAAACTGACCATGCCCGAAGACGAACTGTTCCGCTTAGCGGAACAATGGGCGCTTTCGCGCGGCGGAAGAAGCCCGCGGCGCGCACGGCAGTTCGTCGATACGGCATATTCCGCGCAAAAACGCGGTATCCCGGTGGAATTTTAAACCGATATTGCCCGATAGATTCCTTATAAAAAACGATTACCGAAAAATCAGAAATATTTTTTGCGCCCGCGCAAAACTTGCGCGGGCGCCTTCTTTATCCCAAAACTTGAACAGATTATCTTTTTGATTTGCGTTGTACGATAACTTACGCAATATATTTCTGCGTTTTGCAAATCGTTTTGCCCGCAACGTATGCGCAGCCGTACAGCATGTCAATATATGTTTTGTATGCGCATATGTATGAAAAAATCATACATATGCGCATACGTTACGCCTGTTTTAGCAACATATGCGCATATTTTACTATTAAAATGCGCAATGTTTCTTATAAAAAAGGATGGCTTAGTAAATTTTACGTATCCTTTGCAAAAGAAAAAATTTTTGTAAAAAAGCAAGCGCAAAATGCGCTTGCTTTTTATGATTTTCATTATTTTTCGTTTTTACGGTGTTGGCACGTTTCGCAGTCCGCTGCGGAACAGCCGATGCACTTTCCCTGTTTTTTCTTGCGCACGATATAGACGATATCCAGCGCGACGAGAACGAGAACGATGCAAATAAGTACGATATCCGCCGCCCCGAAACTGCGCGCGGCAGTAAAAAGCGAGCCCAACGTATAGACGATAAATGCAACGGCATAGGCGACGGCGCATTGCATCAGCGCGACGCCTGCGGCTTTCCAGCCCGAAGAAAATTCCCGTTTGATGGCGGCAATCGCCGCAATACACGGCGTATACAGCAACACGAACGTTAAAAACGCAAACGCCGAAAGAGGCGTGAACAATCCGCCGAGGGCGCCGGAAAGTTCGCTCATCGGCACGCCCGTCAGAACGGCAAGCGTGCTGACTACCGATTCTTTTGCGGTAAATCCGGCGATCAAAGAAGTTGCGATGCGCCAATCGCCGAAGCCGAGCGGCTTAAACACGGGCGCGATGAATTTGCCGATAATGGCAAGCAGACTGCTGTACTGCGACGTGACGAAGTTGAAACGGTAGTCGAAAGACTGCAAAAACCAGATAATGATGGTCGCAAGAAAGATGACTGTAAACGCTTTAACGATAAAATCCTTCGCCTTTTCCCACATTAAAAGCACGACGGATTTAAAAGACGGAAAACGGTAATTCGGCAACTCCATAACGAACGGGACGGGATTGCCTTTGAATTTTGTCCGTTTGAACACGATGGCGATAAGCACGCCCAGCACCATGCCCATGACGTACAGCCCGATCATCACCAAAGCGCGGTATTTCGGGAAAAACGCCGCCGTAAACACGGTATATATGGGAATTTTCGCCGAACAGCTCATATAGGGCGTGAGGAGAACGGTCATCTTGCGGTCGCGTTCGGAAGAAAGCGTGCGCGTTGCCATAACGGCAGGCACGGAACAGCCGAAACCGATGAGCATAGGCACAAAGCTTCTGCCCGAAAGGCCGATCTTTCTTAAGAGTTTATCCATTACGAACGCCACGCGCGCCATGTAGCCGGTATCTTCCAATACCGACAGGAAGAAAAACAGCACCACGATGAGCGGAAGGAAGGAAAGAACGCTTCCAACCCCGGCAAAAACGCCGTCGATGATGAGGCTTTTCACTACGGGATTCACACCCCAGGCATTCAAGCCCTTTTCCGTCAGATCGCAAAGCGCGTCTATACCGAGCGCAAGCAGATCGCTCAAATACTTTCCGATAACGTCGAACGTAAGAAAGAAAATGGCGAACATGCCCACGATAAAAATCGGTAACGCCAGATATTTGTTTGTCAATATCCTATCGATTTTAGCGCTGCGCTTGTGTTCTTTGCTTTCTTCGGGCTTGACCACCGAACCCGCCACGACCTTTTCGATAAACTCGTAGCGCATGGATGCCAGCGCGGCATTTCGGTCGGCGCCGCCCTCGGTTTCCATTTCCACCACGCTGTGTTCGATGAGTTCGCGCTCGTTTTCATTGATGGAAAGCCTCGATATGATATCTTCGTCCCCTTCCACGACCTTGGTCGCCGCAAAACGCGCAGATATACCCGCCGCTTCGGCGTGATCCTCTATGACGTGCGTCACCGCATGGATACAGCGGTGCACCGGTCCCTGCTCGCAAAAATCGATGCGCTTGGGCAAAATTTTATTCTTCGCGGTTTCATAGCAGGTTGCGACCAGTTCGTCGATACCCTCGTTTTTCGCCGCGCTGATAGGAACGACGGGCACCCCCATTTCCTCGGAAAGCTTTTGTATGTCCACCGTGCCGCCGTTTGCGCGCACTTCGTCCATCATGTTGAGGGCGATAACCGTCGGCACGCGCATTTCCAAAAGCTGCAACGTAAGATACAGGTTTCGCTCTATATTCATCGCATCCACGATGTTGATGATGCCGTCGGGTTTTTGTCCGATGATGAAACCGCGGGTGACGATCTCCTCTCCCGTATAAGGACGAAGGGAATAGATCCCCGGCAGATCGACCGCGGTGCAGTCCTTAACGCCGCGGATTGCCCCCGATTTACTGTCCACCGTAACGCCCGGAAAGTTTCCAACGTGTTGATTCGCCCCCGTAAGCTGGTTAAAAAGGGTGGTTTTTCCGCAATTCTGATTGCCGACCAATGCAAAAATCATTCGTCCGCCTCCACTTCTATCTCTGAAGCGTCATCTTTTCGGATTGTCAGTTCGTAACCGCGCAAACGGATTTCAATGGGATCGCCCATCGGCGCGATCTTGATCAGCTTCACTTTCGTTTTCGGTATCAGCCCCATGTCGAGCAACCTGCAACGAAGCGCGCCCGTACCGCCAACCGCGGTGATCGTTCCGCTCTGCCCGATCTTCAGTTCGTATAATTTCATAGTTTCGACCTCTTCGGTCAGCCTACGCTGACGCCGTAAATAGAGTAGCACATTGCCCCCGCAAAGTCAACAAAAATAAAAACCGCGGCATAAGTTTTTTTAACCGCGGTTTTTTGCGCATTGCGCACAAAAAACAATGATTGCCGTTTAAACTTTGAATTCGCCTATCTTTGCAAGCCGTATGCCGATCACGCCGTAAAGCTTTTCCTTGCCGCCATACTTATTGTGAAGATATTTTATGACCTTTTTCTTTTCCTTGTTCGTAAATCCGAACGCCTGCGCTCCGATCTCCTTGAACAATTTCTTAAAGGTGTCGGCAAAAACCAGCGAATCCACTTCCGCCGCGACCGTCTCTCCCGAATTGACGTTTACAAACTTTAAAAGATCGCTTACGATATAGTTTTGAACTTCCTCGTCGTAAACAAAAGGATAAAGCGTACATTCCTTTAGCGCCACATTTCGATAGAAAAGCTCGTCGGCATTGACGGTATGTACCACTTTTTCGTTGGGATTATTGACCAATGTGCCGCAGTGTTCGCAAATGCCCTCCGAACCGTATACATTGACGTTGGAACCGCAGTTAGGACAATGCACGCTTACGGTGCGCTGCTGTAGCTTCATGACAAAGCGCTTATTGTTGAAAACATACCCGACGATGTACTGTTTTGCGATGAGCGTGCGCACATAATCGCACATCACGTTCGGGCGGACGCCGAACCGTTGCGCAAGCATATCGATATAATACACGTTTTCATCGGTAATACTGAGCGCAAGGCGCTGCAACTTTTTATACTCGCCGAATTTCACCCACATGATGGGCATGATATAAAAACCGCAAATACTGAAAGCTATGCCGAATGCAAGCATAATCCAACCGTACCAGGTAGCGAGAATCGCGCCGAAAACAATCAGTAAAACCCCTATGGGAAAAAGCAGCGACATAATGAGCGCGGCATTAAAGAATTTTTGCGTATCCTTGATCAGTCTTTCCATAACATCTCCTTTGAAAATATTATAACATATAACGAGCGGCAAATTCAATAATTTTGTAAAATCGAGAAAAATTTTTTAAACCGAGGCAAATTACTTGCAAATTAAGTGGAAATTTTATATAATGTATAAGCGTTGAAAATTCGAGGTGTAGCGCAGTTGGTAGCGCGCTTGGTTCGGGACCAAGAGGTCGTGAGTTCGAGTCTCGTCACCTCGACCAT
>CALVXL010000046.1 GCA_944369635.1 uncultured Clostridia bacterium | reverse complement strand
AAAAGAAAAGCGCACGATACAATTGAACGGCACGCAACTTACCAAAATAAAATACGAATGCGAATTATAATTTTATCGCATAATAAAAGCCGAAAGGGCGGGGAAAATTTCCCCGCCCTTTTTCGCTTTCCATCATGTTGCCGAAAATATAAATATAAAATTCTGCATATAGGCAACACGTAGTTTAAGGCATAACCGCCGTCAGTTTAACGCGATATCTTTTAATTTTTCGTATTTTTCCATGGCGACGGCTTTGATTTCATCTAAATTCTTACCCGAAAGGAACGCTTCGTCGCTCAGCTTTTTCGCTAAAAAAATCGACGCGGTGGAATAACTCAAATTACCGAGATCTCCTATATATTTTCCGCTTTGCCGCTCGCCTAAAAAATCTCCCCCGCCGCGCATTTCATAATCGTATTCCGCGATCTTAAACCCGTCGGAATTGTTTTTCAGAATTTTCAGCCGTTCGTAAGATTCCCCGCCCGCCGAGGAAAGCAAAAAGCAATAGCTTTTGATGTCCGACCTTCCCACGCGCCCGCGTAGCTGGTGCAGCTGCGAAAGCCCGAACCGCTCGGCATTATAGATTACCATGACGGACGCGTTCGGCACGTCCACCCCTACTTCGATGACGGTTGTACTTACCAGACAATCGAATTTTTTTTCTTTAAAATCCTGCATGATCTGCGTCTTTTCCGCGTCTTTGAGTTTGCCGTGCAACAGGCAAAATCTTAACGCGGGCAAACGGGCAGAAAGTTCGTCGAAAAGCTCGGTAACGCTCATGAGCGAGCCTTCCTCGTCGCCTTCGATCTTGGGACAGACGAAGTAGATCTGCCGCCCTTCGCGCACTTGCTTTTCTATAAAGGCAAGCATATCGTCGTACTTTGCAAGCGGCACGACGTTTGTCTGCACTTCCATGCGGTTTGTCGGTTTGCCCTGTATGGTGGAAATATCCAGATCGCCGTAAAATATCAGCGACAAGGTGCGCGGAATGGGTGTAGCGCTCATAACAAGAACGTCAGGGCACACGCCTTTATCGCTTAAAGAACTCCTTTGCGCCACGCCGAAACGGTGCTGTTCGTCGCAAAGACAAAAGCTCAATTTTTTGAAGCGGACGTCGCCTTGCAACAAGGCGTGCGTGCCGACAAGAATATCCGTTTCGCCCGCCGCCGCGCGCTCCTTTGCCAACCGCTTTTCTTTAGCGGAAAGCGAGCCCGTCAGAATATCGACGTTATAATCGGGGAAATAACGCCTGGCAAGTTCAAAGTTCTGCCGTGCAAGCACTTCGGTGGGCGCGAGCATAGCCGCCTGATAACCGCTTTTTACCGCAACGAACATGGCGGAAAGCCCCACCGCCGTCTTGCCGCTGCCGACATCTCCCTGCAAAAGGCGGTTCATCACCTTTTCGCCTTTCATATCGGCAAAAATTTCGTTTACGGCGCTCTTTTGCCCTTCCGTAAAGCGGAAAGGAAAACGCGTAACGAATTCCAAAAGCTCCTTATCCGTGCAGGAATAGCGGTGGATACGCACCTGCTCCGCGCTGCCTTTTATGATTCTGAACGCCGAAATCAAAGCAAAATACTCTTCCGCGGCGATGCGGTCGGACGCTTTGTTTTTTTCTGTAAAACTTTCGGGATTATGCACTTTTTCGTAGCTTTCCCTTAAATCGGCAAGATCGTATTTTTTCTGTAATTCCCAAGGAATTATACTCTTCGGCGGCGCGAGACGGCAAGCGGTTTTCACGCTGTCGCGCACAACCTTTTGCGATAAATTGCCCTTGAGCGGATACTGCGGCACGATTCCTTTCAATCGGAAATTTTTATCGAGCGGCTCGAAAGACGGATTGACGAGGCTGACCTGCCCGAATTTATTTTGTACCCTTCCGTAAAAAAGATATTCCTCGTCCTCTTTCAGTTTGGAAAGCACATAAGGCTGATTAAACCAGATTGCGGTAAACGGCTCGCCGTATTGGGTGCAGTAGACCTTTACGTACTTTACGTGCCGTGCCGACATCATCGGCGGAGGCACGTTCATCACTTTGCCCACGGTGAGCACCACGTCGTTATGATAGCAATTTTTTAAGAGCGTGACCTGCCGCAGATCGAGATAGGCGCGCGGAAAAAGCTTGACGAGATCCTCCGCGCTGTAAACGCCGAGTTTCGCAAAGTCCTTTTCCCGTTTTTCATTGATACCCTTAATACGCGTCAGTTCCATACAGCTCCTTTTATCGAAAAAGGGAAACCGCAGTTTCCCTTTTGTTTTCTTTATTATTCAAGTGCGATCAGATAGTAGTAGATCGGCTGCCCGCCGTAATTGATCTCCACGTCGCATTCGGGGTAAAGTTCCTGCAACTCCGCTTGCAACTGCGCCGCGTCCTCTTCCTTGACGTCCTGACCGTAATACAGCGTGATGATCTCATCCGACATGCTCTTCAGCCTTGCGATAAGATCCTTGACCACTTTGTTGACGTTGTCCCCCTTGGCGAGGATCTTTTTATTATCCAGCCCGATGATATCGCCCTCTTTCAGGGAAAAACCGTCGATCTTGGTCGTTCTGACCGCATAAGTGACCTGTCCCGCCGTCACGTTGTCGAGCGCGTGGATCATATTTGCCTTGTTCTCTTCCGCACTGACTTCCGGATTGAACGCCAGCGCCGCGGAAAAGCCCTGCGGTATGTTTTTGGTGGGGATTACGTGGATATTTTTTCCTTCGACAAGCGATTTCGCCTGTTCCGCCGCCAGAATGATGTTTTTGTTGTTGGGAAGCACGAAGATGGTATCGGCATTGATGCGCTGCGCCGCGTCTGCAATGCTGGACGCACTGGGGTTCATCGACTGCCCGCCTTCGATGATGCCGTCAACCGTAAGATCGCGGAAGATATCCGAAATCCCGTCGCCCACGGAGACGGCGAGCATCGCCATATCCTTCTTTTCGGCTTCGTATTTCTTTTTCAGCTCGCGGTTCTGTTCGAGCATATTTTCGATTTTGACTTTATCGAGCTCGCCGAGTTCAAGCGCGTAAGAAAGCGCAACGCCGGGTTTGTTGGTGTGTACGTGCACCTTGACGAGTTCCAGATCCCCGATGACGATCACGCAGTCTCCCATCGCCATCAGCTTTTCACGCAGCTTTTCGATATCGGCAAGCGTGGTCTTTTTATTGATATTGATGATGAAAAATTCCGTACAGTAGGCGAACTCGATGACGCCGAGGTTCATGATATCGGCATGATCCATCAGCGTTTCGTTAGCCTTGGGTTCATTAACGGAAATATTGCCGCCGACCTCTTCGCCGATCAGGGCTTTATACATGCCTTCATAAAGGCACATCAGCCCCTTGCCGCCCGCGTCCACGACGCCGGCCTTTTTCAGAACGGGCAGAAGTTCGGGTGTTTTTTCCACCGTATCCTCGCCTTTTTTGATCAGTTCCGGCAAAAACGCTTCAAAATCCTTGAACTTACCGCGCATCGACCAGGCATATTCGCCGACTTCGCGCGCGACGGTAAGCATGGTGCCTTCTTTAGGTTTGCTGACCGCGCCGTACGCTACTTTCGCGCCGTTCTGCACGGCGGAGGCGAACAACTTGATATCTACGCTTTGCGCTTCTTTTACGGTATTGCAAAAACCCCTTAAAACCTGAGAAAGTATGACGCCCGAATTTCCCCTTGCGCCCCTGAGCGCGCCTTTGGAAACGGCTTCCGCCACGTCGTAAATGCTGTTGCTGTTACAGCTTAAAAGCTCTTTTACCGCCGATTGTAATGTAAGCGACATATTCGTGCCCGTATCGCCGTCCGGTACGGGGAATACGTTGAGCGAGTCGATGGTCGCTCTGTTTATTTCAAGGAGCTTTGCCGCAGTGATGATCATGCTTTTCAGCATAGCTCCGTTAATCGTTTTCTGCATTATATACCTCTTCGTTAAGTTCAGTTTCGATTGTTTTAAGGCACCAAAATAACGCCGTCAGCCCCCCAATCGGCAAACCGCGTTTTTCTGCCCTTAAAGTTTTACGCCTTTGATATTCACGTTGACGGTGTCCACCAGCATGCCGGTGAATCTCTCCACCCGATATTTGACGAATTCTTTCAGCGATTCCGCCACGGCTTTGATCGATACGCCGTGTTTGACGATTACGTGAACGTCGATAAAAATACGATCGCCGCTCGTCCTGATCCTGACGCCTTTTACCGTGTTTTTGCGCGTAAACAGGGCGGTTACGGAATCGAGTATGCTATACGGCACGAGTTCGACGATGCCGTAACATTCCAACGAAGTATAATATACAAAGTTGGCAATCGCGTCGTCCGTTATGCTGATTTCTCCGTAAATGTTGTTTGTATTGACAGACATGAAATAACCGTCCCTTCTTTTACTCATTCTAATTTTACAATATTTATCGGATATTTGCAACAATATTCCTTAAAATTATTCTCTTTTTTTACCCGAAGCAAATTTTTTTGGCTTTTTGCCCGTTTTTCTCTTGCTTTTTTTTGCGATTTATGCTAATGTATTTATGCTATTTTGTAAGAAGATATCCAAACGGAGGAAAATATATATGTCAAGAGTATGCAGCGTTTGCAATAAAGGAAAACTTTCGGGAAATCTGGTCAGCCATTCCAACCGCAAAACCCCGCGTCAGTACAACGCGAATTTGCAGAAAGTCAAAGTGAAACACAGCGACGGCACCGTTTCTGCGGAATATGTCTGCGCGCGTTGTTTAAAAAGCGGCAAGGTCGAAAGAGCCTGAATTCCATAAGACGGATATAAGGCGGTTGCGTTTTACGTAACCGCTTTTTTGCGTTATAAGGGCTTGTCCCTCACCCTCGCTTTATGATAAATAAATGTGCGCTCGCCTTGCGGATTTAGCCGAATTCAGTGAAACTTTATGTAAAACATTAAAGCGGCTGTTTGCTTTCAGCCGCTTTCGTTTTTTCTTTTCTGATCCTGTTTCTGAAAATGAGCCTGAGTATCTTTCTTACCGCTTTGGGCGGCTTAACGCAACATATTCTCATAACCGTCTCCTTTTTCTTCCATATAAACAATATATGCGCCTTAAAAACGGTTATGACAAATTTTATTTTTAAAAAGTGCGCCCGCAAAACGCATTGCGTTTTGCGGGCGCGTTTTTTACCTTCTACAAAAATTTACGTCCGAACATCTTTACTTGGCGCTTCTATGTTGAATCTTCGAAAAATCTACGCTTTATCCACGCAAAGCGGCGATCGCCTTTTTACGGTCGGCAGCCTTGAATACCGCGCTGCCCGCAACGATTACGTTCGCGCCGAGCCCGATGAGGCGCGGCGCGTTTTCCTCCGTCACGCCGCCGTCTATTTCCAAAAGCGTCTGCGGCTTTTTTTCCCCGATCAGACGCGAAAGATTCAAAAGTTTTTCATCCGCCGAGGGAATATATTTCTGCCCGCCGAAACCCGGATAAACGCTCATCACCAAAATCATGTCGCAAAGCGGCAGAAACTCCGCCGCGCGCTCCCACGGCGTATCGGGATTGATGACGACGCCCGCCTTAGCGCCGCAGCTTTTGATGAGTTTAAGCGTCTTTGCGGTGTCCTCTTTGCAAGCCTCGTAGTGAACGGTAACAAAGTCTGCGCCCGCCTTGGCAAAGCGCTCCACGTATTTTTCGGGATGCACGATCATGAGGTGCGCGTCGATGGGCAGAGCGGTGCATTTTCTCAGATCTTCCACCATTTTGATGCCGAACGTGATATTCGGCACGAAAACCCCGTCCATCACGTCCGCGTGGATCATATCCGCGCCGCAGACTTCGAGCGATTTCACTTCCTCTCCCATGCGGGAAAAGTCCGCCGACAATATGGACGGCGCAATCAGAACGTTATTCATATTCCCTCCTTTTTTCCTTGGCTTTTTTGAAAAGTTCGACGTACCTTAAATACCTTTCTTCGGGAATCCGCCCGCTTTCCGCCAGCCGTTTTACCTCGCAATAAGGTTCGCTCGTATGCGTGCAACCGCGGAATTTACAAAGCGCGGAAGGCGTTTCGAATTCCGGATAATAAAAGCGGATATCTTCCGCCTCGACGTCGGTTTCCAGCACGGCAAAACCCGGCGTATCGACGATACGGCAATCGCCGAACGAATAGATGTGCGAGGCGGTGGTGGTATGCTTGCCCCGCTTGATGGCGCTGAGATCGCCCACTTTTAAACTTGTGGAAAACATGGCGTTGACAAGCGAGGACTTGCCGACGGCGGATTGTCCCGCAAGCGCCGTCAATTTGCCGCTGAGTTTTTCCTTAAGCGCGCCGAGATTATCTCCTTTCGCGGCGGAAACGGACAAAATCTCCGCGCCCGACCCCGCGTATTCGCGCTTGACTTTTTCGTAAATTTCCGCGCCGAGATCGTTTTTATTGACGGCGAGCACCACCGAAACGCCCTCCTTATTCGCGGATACGAGCAATTTATCGAGCATGAAAAAATCGGGTTTCGGCTCGGAAGAAAGCACGGCGACGATCTGCTGCACGTTCGCCACGCTGGGACGGATAAACTGCGACGTACGGGGATACACCTTTTCGATCGCCCCGTTTGCAAACTCCACGTAATCGCCGACTAAAATGTCGGTTTTTCCTTTCATGCGCCCGCGCGCCGTCAGACGGTAATTTCCGCTTTCGTTTTCCGCAAAATATTCGTTCACGTGCAGCGTTACGATCTGCCCTTTCAAAATTCCTCTCCCGATTCCAAAAATTTCTGACGGAGCTGTCCGCAGGCGCCGTCGATATCCGCGCCGATCTGCCTGCGCAACGTGGCGGAAATCCCGCCGCGCTCCAAAAGCCCCAAAAAGCGGTAGGCGTTTTTGTCCGTAACCGCTTTCATCTTTCTTTCCTTTACTTCGTTCAGCCGTATCAGATTCACGTGGCACGGCTTGCCTTTTAATAGGCGGATCAGTTCGTCGGCATGCTCCTTTTGATCGTTTTCGCCTTCTATGAGAACGTATTCGAATATATACCGCCGCCCGCTCTTTTCAAAGTAATATTCGCAGGCTTTCAAGATTTCCGCGATGGAATACTTTTTCGCGATCGGCATGATTTTTTTACGCGCTTCGTCGAAAGGCGAATGCAGCGAAATAGTCAGATTGAGGGAAAATCCGAGGTCGGCGAGTTCGTAGATCTTCGGCACGATGCCGCAGGTGGAAAGGCTGACGTTTCTGCGGCTGATGCCGATGCCGCCTTTTTCGGACAGATTTTTTAAAAATCTGACGGTATTGTCGAAATTATCCAGCGGTTCGCCGCGGCCCATCAGCACGACGTTGGTTACCGCACGGGTTTCCGCCGCGCCACCCTCCGCGGCATTGACGGCGACGATCTGCCCCAGAATTTCCCCCGCCGTCAGGTTGCGCACCAGCCCGTTGAGCCCCGAAGCGCAGAACGCGCAGTTCATGCGGCAGCCGACCTGCGTGGAAACGCACTGCGTATTGCCGTATTTATATTTCATCAAAACGCCCTCGACGATGTTGCCGTCCTGCAAGGCGAACAAAAATTTTTTCGTTCCGTCGACGCTTTCCAGCGTCTTCACAATCCGAACGGCGGGATCGGCGTACTTTTCCGCAAGCGCGGCGCGAAGATCTTTCGGCAAAGCCGACATCTCTGAAAACGGCTTGTTTTTATGAAGTTCGGAAAAGACCTGCGCCGCGCGGTAAGCGGGCAAACCCTCGCTTTTAAAAAGATCAGCCATTTCCGCGACGGAAAGATCGAGCAAAATTTCCTTCATATCACACCTTTTTCATCTTTGCAAAAAAGAAGCCGCCCCCCGATACGTCGGGCAGAAACTGCAAACCGTATTTTTTCCGCTCGTAAGCGAGCGGGCTTTCGCTCTCTTCAAAAACAAAGTCCGCGTTGTTTTTCAGAAATCTTTCTACGTTTAGAGAGTTTTCCTCGTCGAAAAACGAGCAGGTAGAATAATATAAATGCCCGCCCTTTTTCACGTATTTTGCGCAGTTTTGCAGTATAGAAAGCTGCAATGTTTTGAGCTCTTCCAAATT
>CALVXL010000045.1 GCA_944369635.1 uncultured Clostridia bacterium | reverse complement strand
ACATGAAAATATGCACCTCCAAAAGTCTGTCCAACTTTTGGGGTGCATATCATTTCGGGCGGCTTTTTCTAATTTTGTTTTTCAAATTGTTTCGGCGTGATATCCGTATGTTTTTTGATTTGTCTGATAAAATGGAAAACGTTCTGATATCCCGTCATTTCCGCTACTTCCGCAACGGAATACCGATGCGTACATAAAAGCGTTTTGGCTATTTTAATCCTTATGGAAATGATGTCCTGAATGGGGGATATGTTAAAAAGTTTTTTATAAATTTCGAAAAATTTGGCTTTGTTCATATTGACCGTTGCCGACATAGAGTCGACCGTCCAGTCCATATGCGGTTTATCAAAAATGTTTTTGCGGATTTCGCAAAATGCTTTCACGGTATTTTCGTCGTACTCGTGCGGTTCTTCCACATTGATATCGCGGGACAAGGTGAGAAGCAAAAGTTCAAAATAAACATTTACCGCATTTCCCGCGTATCTGCGCGGCGTAAAAAATTCATCGTCCGCCTTATCGAAAAGCCTATGTATTTCGTCCACGCAAGCGGGGTAATAGATTTTATCGCATTTTAAGCCGTAAGATTGCAGTAAAGCTTCCGCATCGTCGCCCGAAAAAGTTATCTTTTCAAAATATACGTCGCCGTATTCGCATGACACGGCCTGCTTGGAACTCGGGGAATAGATAAAAACCGCATTTTTATCGGTGGTGACGTACTTGTCTTCGATGAATACGGATGCCTCGTCGAAAAGATGGACGATTGTGTATTCGCCGGAACCTTTCATCCGTGTAAATTGAAACCCGTTTTTCGCTAGCGACTTTTTTCTTACGTTAGTGATGATCATTTGTTCACCTGTAATTTAAAAATAAAGACATTTTTTGTTTGAAGAAGCGTCAAACAAAGAAAAACAACACTATTATTATAGCATTATATTTTAAAAAAAACAATAGTTTTTTTGCGTTTTCTTGCCTTTATTTTTAAAAAAATTGAAAAATATTTATAAAGTAAATAATAGGAAGAGCGTCGGAAACCGACAATTTTTATCTTCGGAAAACCGTTAAAACATCAAGTATTTTTTCTACGGAACCAGTCGTCGTCGGTTATGGAATAAACTTTAACGTCTACAAAATTACCTCGGTTATCTTTCGCATTTTTTCTGAGCGTGCCTTCAAATTGCATTCCCAATTTTTGCAGAACTCTGCCGGACTTCGGATTGCTGACATGATGTGCCGCGCTGACGCGTACTGCGCCGAGTTGTTCAAAAAAAAGTCCGAGTACCGATTGGCAGGCTTCCGGCACGATGCCTTGGTCCCAATAGTTTTCGGAAAGGCAGTAGCCGAGTCCGATCGCGGAAAATTCCTCATTTACGGATACCGCGCCGACAGATCCGATCGGTTCGCGTGTTTTTTTCAGTTCGATGCACCAATCATAAAAATAATCAGACAGATAGTTATTTTGCAAGTTTTTCAGATAATCGATTACACCGTCTACGGATTTATATGCGCTCCAGGGGAGATATTTCGTGACATTTTCGCTGCTTGCCCAATTTGTAAACATTTTTTCCGCGTCGTCTAAGGTAAATTTTCTTAAAATTAACCGCGGTGTTTCTATTTTTACGGTGCCGACATGTTTCATGATTGTGTACGCCTTTCATTTTTATACTATTATATAATGTTATTGCCCGAAAGTAAAGAAATCGACGGAATTTGCAAAGAAAAAATGCTGTGGTATGAAAATGGCTGTAAGATAAACCGCGATTTATAAAAATAAAAATTTCCCGAAAAAAACGTCGAATATAAGTTGACAAAAAGATTAGAAGCAGATATAATATGTAATGCTGAACGGGGTGTAGCGCAGTTTGGTAGCGCGCTTGAATGGGGTTCAAGAGGTCGAAAGTTCAAATCTTTTCACTCCGACCAAAAAACGGCTTTTCGCTTGATATTCGCGGAAAGCCGTTTTTTTATCGCTATCGAATGAAAAATCGGTTGTATAAAAATAGTTTGCTTTTTGTGAAAATTTTTAACAAATTTAATGTTTCGAAAATATAATGTAATTGTAGCGCGAAAAGAGATAACAAAATATTGCATAAAATTGAAAATAAATAACAAAATAAGTTAAGTTTGTTAATTATTAAAATTTTTTTGAAAATTTTTGTTAAAACATTTGACAAGTTGCAACGATAGGGATATAATGTAGGCGAAATCAAGGAAGAGAACTTTGATTAAGTTATGGTTGAGGGAAAATGGTAGACTTAAAATGACGCGGAGTGCGTCGAAGGAGTGGTATTATGAAAAAGGAAGCAAGAAGACATCACAGCATTTTTGATCTGGACAACATCGACGTTTTTGTCTGGGGTATGATGTTGAGTAATTTAAACAAATAAGTTTAAATTAATGCGAGTGAATTCTCGCGTGCGACCGGTGGTCGCCGACATTTTTTTCTTAATGAAAAGAAAACAAAAGTTGAATTTCCGGAGCGGTCGAAAGACCGCTCTTTTTTTGTGCAGGAAACCTATGCCGATTGCAAACAAATTTAGTAAGGAATAGTTGTAAAATCGCTTTTTCATTTTCGTAAAAAAGTATAAGCGGGGCGGTTGCGTCAATGATTCATTTTTTGCCGCTTGACTTGCCGTTATATTTCGGTTATAATCCATAATATATAGTCAAAAAAGGACGGGCAGATAAATGAATGATTTTAAAAAACAGTTTTTTGAAATTTACGATCGTTATATAACGCGGCAGGGCGCAGAGGAATTAAAAAATTATCTGTTAAAATCGGATTTTTTTGTTGCGCCTGCGAGTACCAGATATCATTGCGCTTACGAAGGCGGTCTTTGCGAACACAGTGTGAATACTTACAAAAGACTTTTAAAAAATGTTCGCAATGAATTCGGTGAAGAATGGGAAAAGATTGTTTCTCACGAAAGCGTGGCGATTTGCGGGCTTTTGCACGATCTTTGTAAAATAGATTTTTATAAAAAAGACTTCCGAAACGTAAAGGAAAACGGAGAATGGGTGAGAAAACCATGCTTCGTAAGGGAAGAATTGCTTCCTTACGGACACGGCGAAAAATCCGTGTATATCGTTCACAGTTTTCTGAAACTGACCAGAGAAGAGGCGATGGCGATTAACTGGCATATGGGCGGATTCGATTCCCGTGTCAAAGGAGGAGACGGTTCGATCAGCGAAGCCTATTGCAAATATCCGCTCGCTCTGCTTATGCACGTTTCCGATCTGGAAGCGACTTATATCGATGAAAAAAGAGGCGGGTAACTTTTTTGAGGTTTCTTCCGATTGCTTGCGATTTAATCGGTAAAGAAAGGTTTTCACCGCGGAAAGCTTTGAAAAAATGTCAATAATTTTCAAATTATTGTAACTGTTTTCATGGTGTCGAAAAAAATCGAAATTTAAAGAAAAATTTTAAAAAAAGCGCGTGCAAACGCTTGTTAATCGTGAAAAAAATTGCTATAATTTTAAAGCAATCGATAAAAGTTTATCGATAATTTCGGAGCGAGAAAATTACGCCGCTTACGTAGCGTAAAAACGGAGAGGTGAAGAAATGGAATATCGTATTGAAAAAGATACCATGGGCGAAATGAAAGTTCCCGCAGACAAATACTGGGGCGCGCAAACCGAAAGAAGCTTTGAAAATTTCAAAATCGGCACCGAAACTATGCCGCACGAGATCATTCACGCTTTCGGCATTCTGAAAAAAGCCGCAGCCATTGCGAATTACAATATGGGCAATCTTTCTGAAGAAAAGATGAAGGTCATCTGTGCTGCGAGTGACGAGGTTATCGAAGGAAAATTGAACGATAATTTCCCGTTGGTGGTATGGCAGACGGGCAGCGGTACGCAGTCCAATATGAATGCCAACGAAGTCATTGCCAATCGCGGTAATGAAATGTGCGGGAAAAAGTTGCTTCACCCCAATGACGATATCAATAAGAGCCAAAGTTCCAATGATACTTTCCCGACAGCCATGCACGTTGCGGCGGCAATTGCCATTACGGAGCATCTGCTTCCCGCGATGGATAAGCTTATCGAAACCTTCAAGCGTCTCGAAAAAGAAAACGAGGGAGTGATCAAGAGCGGCAGAACGCATTTGCAGGACGCTGTTCCCATTGCGTTTTCTCAGGAAATTTCCGGCTGGAGAAATATGATTGAGCGTAATAAAGTGCATATTGCGCTCGCAATGACAGGGCTCAGTCAGCTTGCGATCGGCGGTACTGCAGTAGGTACCGGACTCAATTCCCCGAAAGGATTCGGAAAAGAGACCGCAAAGCAGATCAGCGCTCTTACGGGGCTGAATTTTACCGATGCGGAAAATAAATTTCACGAACTTTCTTCAAAGGACGAAATCGTATTTGCGCACGGGGCTCTGAAGGCGCTTGCCTGCAACCTGATGAAGATTGCAAACGACATCCGCTGGCTGGCGTCCGGACCACGCGACGGTCTCGGCGAAATCTTTATTCCGGAAAACGAGCCCGGCTCTTCCATCATGCCGGGGAAAGTCAATCCCACGCAGTGCGAGGCGATGACGATGGTTGCCGTGCAGGTTATCGGAAATGACGTTGCTGTCGGCATGGGCGCTTCGCAGGGCAATTTTGAACTCAATGTGTTTATGCCCGTCATCATCTATAATTTTTTGCAATCGGTAAGGCTTCTTGCCGACGGTATTACGAGTTTTGAAAAGAACTGCGTGCGCGGGATCAAAGCAAACAGGAAAAAGATGGCGCACAATCTGCATAATTCTTTGATGTTGGTTACCGCACTTAACCCGTATATCGGTTATGAAAACGCTGCGAAGACGGCAAAACTCGCTTATAAAGAAAACATAAGTCTGAAAGAAGCTTGCGTTTCTTTGGGCTTTTTGACTGCAGAACGTTTCGACGAGGTTTTCAAGCCCGAAGAAATGGCATATCCTCACGGAAAAGAATGATAAGCAAAATCGGTAGGAAATAAAATGAAAATCTGTTATTATCCCGGTTGTACGCTGAAGACGAAGGCAAAGGAGCTCGACCGCTATGCAAGGGCTTCCGCCGCCGCGCTCGGCGTCGAAATGGAAGAAATCGAAAATTGGCAGTGTTGCGGCGCCGTTTATCCTATGGCGAGAGACGAGATCGCAACCAAGCTTTCCGCCGTCCGCGCACTCGATTATGCAAAGGCACACGGCGGAAAATTGCTCACGCTTTGTTCGGCTTGTCATAACGTCATCAAACGGACAAACGACGATATGGCAAACGACGCCGATATTCGCGCGCGCGCGAATAATTATTTGAAACTCGAAACACCTTATAGCGGTGAAACCAAAGTTGTTCATTATATTGAAATGCTCAAAAACATCGTCGGTTTCGACAACATTGCGAAAAAGGTCGTTAAACCGCTTAATCGTAAGGTCGGCGCCTATTACGGTTGTCTGCTGTTGCGCCCGAATAAAGTAATGGCTTTTGACAATCCGGAAAATCCGACGGTGATCGAAGAATTTATCCGCGCGATCGGCGGAACACCCGTCGCGTATCCGTTCAGAAACGAATGTTGCGGCGCTTACGTTTCGCTGAAAAATAAGGATCTGACGAAAAGGCGTTGCAATATGATTTTAGAAAGCGCAAAGGAAAAGGGTGCGGAAGAAATCGTGACGGCCTGCCCGCTCTGCTTGTATAATTTGCAGAAAAATTCCGATAACGCATTGCCCGTCGTATATTTTACCGAACTTTTGGCGGAAGCTTTGGGGGTAAAGAATGACTAAGCAAAATCAAATCGAAAATATAACGCGGCTGAGCGGCACCGATCCGAAAAAATGTATGAAGTGCGGCAAATGTTCCGGACGTTGCCCTGCCTATAAAGATATGGACATCAAACCTCATCAGTTCGTGATGTATCTGGAAAAGGGGAAGATCGAAAAGCTTCTCGCTTCCAAAGCGATATGGAACTGTTTATCCTGCATGGAATGCGTGGAGCGTTGTCCGCGAGGCGTCGCGCCTGCCGGCGTGGTGGAAGCCGTGCGGGATACGGTGAAACGCGCCATCGGCGGAAACGGCATAAAAGCGGAAGATATACCGCCTATCGTAGACGAATTTATTCCGCAGCAACTTTTGGTATCGGCATACAGAAAGTATAATAAATAAAGGAAATCGGAAAAAATGCAAAGAATCGGAGTATTTATTTGTTGGTGCGGCAGTAACATTGCGGCCACGGTGGATGTGGAACGCGTGTCGGAAGCAATCAAAAGCGAGCCGGGCGTTGTATTTTCGGCAAATTACCAGTATATGTGTTCCGAAAACGGCCAGCAGCTTTTGCGTAACGCGATTAAAGAATATCATCTTACGGGAGTCGTAGTCGGTTCGTGTTCGCCTCGTATGCATGAGGCAACGTTCCGCAAAGCGGCGGAAGCCGAAGGCCTCAACCCCTATATGGTGGAAATTGCAAATATCAGAGAACATTGTTCCTGGATTCATAAAGACAGAGAAGAGGCTACGGAAAAAGCAATCATCCTCGTTCGTACGGCGATTGCAAAAGTCAAGCTGAACGCTCCGCTGACGGCAGGGGAAAGCCCCGTTACGAAGCGCGCGCTGGTAATCGGCGGCGGAATTGCGGGTATACAGGCGGCTCTCGACATCGCGGAAGCGGGATTTGAAGTCGATATCGTCGAAAAGAATCCTACGATCGGCGGGCGTATGGCGCAACTTGACAAAACCTTCCCGACGCTCGACTGCGCGGCGTGCATTCTCACCCCGAAGATGGTCGATTGCGCGCAGAGCGATAAGATCGATATCCTCACGTATTCGGAAGTGGAAGACGTGAAAGGTTTTGTCGGCAATTTCAAAGTAAAGATCAGAAGAAAAGCCCGTTTCGTAGATGAAACGAAATGTACGGGATGTAAGATCTGTATGGACAATTGTCCTTCAAAGAAAGGACTGAACGAGTTCAACATGAACCTCAACAACCGCCCCGCGATTTACATACCGTTTGCTCAGGCAATCCCGAACGTGGCGGTTATCGATCCCGAACAGTGCCTGAAGTTAAAATCGGGCAAGTGCGGACTCTGCCAGAAAAAGTGCGGCGTCGGTGCCATCGATTACACGATGACGGATAAGATCATCGAACGCGAGTACGGCGCTATCGTTGTGGCCACGGGATTCCGTCCCATCAACATCGATAAATTCAACGAATACGGTTATAGCGAAAATAAGGACGTCATCACTTCGCTCGAGCTCGAAAGGCTGATGAATGCGGCAGGCCCCACCAACGGCGTGCTGCTCCGTCCGTCTGATAATACGCATCCGAAAGTCATCACCTTCATACAATGCGTTGGCTCGCGCGATCTGACCGACTGCGGCAAGCCTTATTGCTCCAAAATCTGCTGTATGTACACGGCAAAGCACGCGATGCTGATCCGTGAAAAATATCCCGACACCGAAGTGCATGTCTTCTACATCGACGTGCGTTGCCCCGGTAAAAACTACGATGAATTTTACCGCCGCGCCTGCGAGCAATACGGTGTGGACTATATCAAAGGCATGGTCGGAAAAGTGTATAACCAGAACGGCAAGCTGATGGTGCAGGGGAGCAACCTCATTGAAAACGAACAGGTAACCATTCCGTCCGACCTCGTAGTGCTGGCTACGGCTATCGAACCCGAACCGTCGGTCAGAAAGATCGCTACGCTTTTGACGGCCAGCATCGATACCAACAATTTCCTTACGGAAGCGCATCCCAAGCTGAAACCTGTGGAAAGCCCGACGGCGGGTGTTTACCTTGCAGGTGTGTGCCAGGGCCCGAAAGACATTCCCGAAACGGTATCCCAGGCGAGCGCATGTGCGGCGAAAGTCATAGGACTTTTGGTAAAGGATTCTTTGAAGACCAATCCTTGCGTGGCGCAGTCCGACGAAAGTATGTGTAACGGTTGTTCGCAGTGCGCGAACGTCTGCGCGTACGGTGCGATCACTTACATCGATAAAGAGTTCCGCCTCGGCGGCGGCAAAACGGAAACAAGGAGAGTGGCTTACGTCAATCCTGCGGTCTGCCAGGGCTGCGGCGCTTGTACCGTCACCTGTCCTTCGGGTGCGATGGATCTGAAAGGATTTGCGTCGAAACAAATCATGTCGGAGGTTGAAGAGATATGCAGGAAGTAACCGAACAGAAAAAAGAATACGTGCCGACAATCGTCGCGTTTTGCTGCAACTGGTGTTCTTACGCGGGCGCTGACCTTGCTGGGTCGAGCCGACTGACCTATCCCGCAAATGTGAAGATCATTCGCGTGCCGTGCTCCTGCCGCGTCAATCCGATGTTCGTGTTAAAAGCGTTTCAGCGCGGAGCGGACGGCGTGATTTTATGCGGTTGTCATCCCGGCGACTGCCATTATGTGACGGGCAACTACTATACGAGAAGAAGAATGTCCTTGTTGTTCAGCTTTTTGAACTACATGGGCATCGAAAAGGAAAGGACGAGAGTGGAATGGGTTTCCGCCGCCGAAGGTGCGAAATTTTCCGCAGTCATGAACGATTTTGCAAAAAAGATCAACGAACTCGGAGAGAACAAACGTCTGCAAGATCTCAGAGTCAAGGAGGAGCGCGATGAATAAGGTAGAGGAACTCATCGTAAAAAGAGCGAGGGAGTTGCTTTCTTCCAAAGAAGTGGATAAAGTGATCGGCTGGAAGAAAGGGGAATTTTACTTCGATCCGAGCCCTGCGGTCTTTACTTCCGAAGAAGAGCTGAAAGACTTTGTCTATAACGGTTTTTGCGGTGCAAATCTTTCGAAATACCTCGTACAGGAACTGAAAAAAGGCGGTAAGATCGCCGTGTTTTTGAAACCGTGCGATACATATAGTTTTAACGAACTCGTCAAAGAACATCGCGTAGATAAAAACGCGGTAAAAGTTATCGCGATCGAGTGCCAGGGAAAACTGGATATCGAAAAAATCAAGGAAAAAGGCGTTTCCGCCGTTACGGAAACGGAAGAAAACGGTGAAGAAGTTATCGTGTCGTCCCTGTACGGCTCCGCTAAATTCCGTAAAGAGGAAGTCCTTTTGGAAAAATGCCTGACCTGCAAAAGCAAAAAGTTTGCCGTTGCCGATGAAACCATCGTCGTAAACGAGATGAAAGAAACGGCTAACGACAGGTTTTCCGGCGTCGAAGAGCTGGAACGGATGAGTGAAGAAGAACGCTTTGCTTTCTGGAAAGGCGAGCTTTCCAAATGTATCCGCTGTAACGCCTGCCGAAATGTTTGTCCCGCGTGCACCTGCGTGAAGTGCGTATTCGATAACAACGCTTCCGGCATGGCGACCAAAGCTCCTGCCGATACGTTTGAAGAGCAGATGTTCCATATTATCCGCGCTTATCACGTGGCGGGAAGATGTACGGATTGCGGCGAATGTTCCCGCGTATGTCCGCAGCATATTCCTTTGCACCTCTTGAACAGAAAATTTATTAAAGATATCAACAGATTGTACGGCGATTTCCAGGCGGGAGAAGCGGATGAAGGAAAAAATCCGCTTATCGAATATACCGAAAAGGACGCTG
Organism: uncultured Clostridia bacterium; assembly: GCA_944369635.1. Lineage (GTDB taxonomy): Bacteria > Bacillota > Clostridia > Christensenellales > Borkfalkiaceae > UMGS775. The sequence continues at coordinate 4,699 of CALVXL010000045.1, read as the reverse complement.
ATCCGACCGCCGCGGTGAACGGGGAGGTGCGCCATGCTTAAAATAAAAGTGCAAGATCTGAATAAATTGTTCGATGCAATATCGGAAAAAGAACCTCTTTATATGCCTTTGGAAAAGGCGGGCGAAGCGAATTACGGATTGTATAAGACGGGAGAAAAAACCGCTCTGGACGTTTTGAAAACGGTCAAATCGGCGAAAGATTTATTTTTTCCGCAGTCCGAAACGATCGTTAAATTCAAAACGGAAGGCAAAAACATTACCGTTGAGGATATTCGCGAAGAAGTGAAGCCCTTTGTTCTCTTCGGTGTGAAAGCATGCGATTTTAAGGCGTTTGAGGTTTTGGACAAAGTGTTTTTAGCCGATCCCGTAGATACCTATTATCAGGCAAAGAGAAACGCCTGCACCGTCGTTACGTTTGCTTGTCGCCGTCCCGAAGAAAGTTGTTTTTGCAAGGTGTTCGGCATCGACGCGGCAAATCCCGTCGGCGATGTGACTATTTGGAAAGACGACGAAAACCTTTATTGGCGCGAAAATACCGAAAAGGGCAGTAAATTGACCGAATCCGTAAGATATTTATTTGCGGAAGGCGGCGAGAAAGACGTGCAGAACCAGCAGGAAGAAACGAGAAAAATCATCGAAAAACTGCCGTTTTCCAGCCTCGATCTTTCGTATTTTGAAAATACGGAAATGATGGATATCTTTAATCGTCCCGAATGGCAAAAGCTTTCGGAAGCGTGTCTTGCTTGTGGCACTTGTACCTTTGTGTGTCCGACTTGCCAGTGCTTTGATATCCGCGAATTCAAGGCGAGCAATGACCAGATCATTCGTTACCGTTGCTGGGATTCCTGTATGTATTCCGATTTCACGCAGATGTCTCACGGCAACAACCGTACTACGCAGATGCAGCGTTACCGTCAGAGGTTTATGCATAAACTCGTCTATTATCCCGAAAACAACGGCGGTTTGTTTTCCTGCGTAGGATGCGGCAGATGCGTCAATAAGTGCCCCCAGAAACTCAATATCGTTAAAGTCGTAAAAACGCTCGGAGGTAAAAAAGATGACTGATGAAGTTCTCATTCCAAAAGTTGGCGTCGTAACGGACGTGAGGAGGGATACCCCCGATGTAAAGACGTTCCGCGTTGTAGGCACGGACGGAAAAAAACTTTTTGAACATATGCCGGGGCAATGCGCCATGGTGTCCATTCCGGGCGTGGGCGAAAGTATGTTTTCCATTACGTCTTCGCCGACAAACGAAGATTACATGGAGTTTTCCATCAAAAAATGCGGTTGCGTGACCGAAGTGATCCATTCCATTGAAGCAGGGCAGCAGATTACCGTTCGGGGACCGTACGGCAGAAATTTCCCCGTCGAAGGCGCGTTCAAAGGCAAGGATTTGCTCTTTATCGCGGGCGGTATCGGACTTGCGCCGCTGAGAAGCGTCATTAATTACGTCAGACATTTCCGTAAAAATTACGGCAAAGTCATCGTAGTATACGGCGCGAGAAGCGCAGACGATTTGGTGGATATCGACGAAATTAAAAACGAGTGGTCAAATGAAGAAAACTTTGAAGTTTATCTCACTATCGACCGTCCGCAGGAAGGATGGAACGGGCATGTCGGATTTGTTCCGTCGTACGTAAAAGAGATCGGGCTCGATCCGAATATGACGGCCGTTCTCTGCGGCCCGCCGATTATGATCAAGTTTACTTTACAGGGGCTTTTGGAACTCGGTTTCAATAAGACCAACGTTTATACGACGCTGGAACTCAGAATGAAATGCGGCGTCGGAAAATGCGGGCGTTGCAACGTAGGCAGTAAATATGTCTGCAAGGACGGTCCGGTATTCCGTATGGACGAAATCGACGAACTGCCCGACGAATATTGATTTAGCGAAAAGGAGTCAGCCATGGATAAAATGGTAAACGTTTATTTATTCGGAAAAAGATATCAGGTTCCCGAAAGCCTCACTATTATGAAAGCGATGGAGTACGCGGGGTATCAGCTGATACGCGGATGCGGTTGCCGCAACGGATTCTGCGGTGCGTGCGCTACGATTTACAGAATTCACGGACAGCAGGAACTGAAAACGTGTCTAGCCTGCCAGACAAAAGTGGAAGAAGGGATGTACGTTGCTACTTTGCCGTTTTTCCCGCTCGTAAAGCAGGTTTACGATATCGAAAAAATCAAGCCTACGGAACAGATCATGATGCAGCTTTATCCCGAGATCTATTCGTGTATCGGCTGCAACGCCTGTACAAAGAGTTGTACGCAGGGACTTAACGTCATGCAGTACATCGCTTACGCGCAGCGCGGCGAATACGAAAAATGTGCGGAGGAAAGTTTTGACTGCGTAATGTGCGGCGTTTGTTCGGCGCGTTGTCCCGCAGGGATTTCTCATCCTCAGGTCGGCGTTTTAGCGAGAAGACTCACGGGTAAATATATTGCGCCCGAAAGCAAGCACCTGCTCGACAGAGTGGCTGAAATTGAGCACGGAGACTATAAGGCGCTGATCGAAGCTCTGATGCAGAAGCCCTTGTCGGAGCTGAAAGAACTCTATAATAACAGAGATATCGAAAAGTAAGGAGGGCGTTATGTACGAATATACGAAAGAGCAACTTGACTCGCTCAAAAAAGTAGAGGAAACGCGTGCCGCGCGCTTGGGGCAGGATCTGAAAAGAATGACTGCCGACGAAAAGGACGCCGTACTTAAAGCGTTTCACCCCGATTATATCGAAACCGCATATGAAGAATTGAAAGTCGGTCCCAATAAAGGCGAAAAAGTTTTGCATGAGCTGGCAAATCTTCTGCAGGGCCGTTCGAGAGTTCTCGATATGAAGATCGATCTGAACAAGATCGATTATGATGTCGACGTGTTGATTATCGGCGGCGGCGGTGCGGGTGCATCCGCTGCAATCGAGGCGGATAAAGCGGGCGCAAAAGCGATGATCGTCACAAAACTTCGTTTAGGCGACGCAAATACGGCGATGGCGGAAGGCGGTATTCAGGCGGCCGATAAGCCAAATGACAGCCCCGCGATTCATTATCTCGACGCGTTAGGCGGCGGACATTTTGCAAATAAACCCGAACTTTTATATAAGCTCGTAACCGATGCGCCGATCGCCATCAAATGGCTTAATGATCTCGGCGTTATGTTCGATAAAGAGCCCGACGGCACGATGATCACCACGCACGGCGGCGGTACTTCCCGCAAGAGAATGCACGCCTGCAAGGACTATTCCGGTTCGGAAATCATGCGCGTGCTCCGCGACGAGGTTTATAACCGCGGCATTACCGTTGTCGACTTTACTTCGGCAATCGAACTGATAAAGGACACCGATGGAAAAGTCGCAGGCGCTGTGCTCATGAATATGGAAACCAAGGAAATTCTCATAGCGCGCGCAAAGACGGTGGTTATTGCTACGGGCGGCGCAGGGAGATTGCATTATCAGGGGTTCCCGACGAGCAATCACTATGGCGCGACGGCAGACGGACTGATTTTAGCTTATCGGGCGGGAGCAAAGTTATTGTATCCTGAAACATTACAATATCACCCGACGGGTGCGGCTTGTCCTACGCAGATTTACGGTGCGCTGGTTACGGAGAAAGTTCGTTCGCTCGGCGCTCAGCTTGTCAATAAAGACGGCGTGGCGTTCGTTAACCCTTTGGAGACTCGCGACGTTACGGCTTCGGCCATTATTCGCGAATGTAAACAGAATAAAAAAGGTATTTCCACTACGGACGGCGAAGGCGTTTGGCTGGACACGCCGATGATCGATTTGCGCGGCGGCGAGGGGACGATTGAAAAACGCATTCCCGCGATGTTGAGAATGTTCGGGAAATACGGCATCGACATCCGTAAAGAACCGATTCTCGTTTATCCTACGCTTCATTATCAGAATGGCGGCATCGACATTACTTCTGACGGAATGTCCGGGCTTGAGAATCTGTTTGTTGCGGGCGAAGCGGTCGGAGGTATCCACGGAAAGAACCGTCTTATGGGTAATTCTTTGCTCGATATTATCGTCTTCGGCAGAAATGCAGGGAAGAACGCCGCGGCAAAGGCGAAGGAAGTCAAAGTCAAGAAGCTGACCCTCGGTTTTGTCAAAGAATACGATAAAGAGCTGAAAGCGGCAGGAATTAATGCGAAAGAACTTTCTCCGAGGCTTTTGCCCGATTACAGAAGAAAGAATAATTAAGGAGTAATGTTATGTTGGAGAATCTTGCAGTCGTTTTTGAAATTTTAATGGTGGTGTGTTTCGGTTTTTCTTGGCCTTTTAACATCATCAAATCTTATAAAGCGCGTACGGCGAAGGGTACAAGTCTTTACTTTACTTTGCTTATCGCTATCGGCTATGTCGGCGGAATACTTTCCAAAATTCTCTTTTCTGTCGAAAGAGGACCATCTTACTGGACATTTCTTACGGTGCTTGCATTCGTATTTTATTTCATTAACCTTATCATGGTTTCTACGGGCATTGCAATTTATTTCAGAAATAAAAAACTCGATAAAATCGCCGCAAAGAAGGAAGCGGAAAATCAATGATGAAAACGGAGCGATCGCTCCGTTTTTTATTGTGTAACAAAAAACCCCTAGATAGTCTAGGGGTTCAGAAAAGGTTAACCGTTGAGAAAATTCCTCCGTTTGTATATAATAAAAGTTGCGACCTGCCAGTTGCAACAAATAAAACAAACGGAGGAA
>CALVXL010000044.1 GCA_944369635.1 uncultured Clostridia bacterium | reverse complement strand
AAAACGCCATGTTGTTTTCCTGAGACAGAAAATAGTAGATCTCCGTCAGCGCGACGAAAAACGCGCCCTTGCCGTATTCTTTATAGAGCGCGTACGGCACACCCCAGACGCTTTCCGTTTCCAACGCCGGATTACCCGCGCAATAAGCCACCCAAAAGATATCCCCGCCACCGTAAGAAGTCAGGAATTCGGCGCCATTGCGGAGAGCGAAATAGATAAAATAAGTCTTTCCGTCCTCTATGTCCGCGGCGACGGCGTCGCCCGTAAACAACGACGGCTTTAACGAAAATCCCTCATACATTTCGGCCGCGCTTCCGAAAAACTTACCGTTTTTATATTCAAGCCCGTAAGCAGTAAGGCTGTTTAGCTGAAAGACGACGCTGTATTTTCCGAAGTTTACCGCTCTCTTTTTTTTCGCATGAAACGTCAATTCGTATTCCGGATACAGCGCGGCGTTCAGACGGCGGACGCACGCGTCCGCATAATACCTTTTTGTAGGGTCGTCGCTTCCGGCGTTGACCATGTCGTTGATAAAGAACGGCAAAAACGCAAGCGCCAGAACCGAAACGGCTATCAGCCACGGAAGCACACGGTTTTTCACTTTTTTCATAATTATATCCCCCATTTATTTTATGTCAAACTTTCTTATCCACGCCCTTTTCGCGGCGGCGCTCCTTTACCTTTTTTTCGTCGCCGATATCTTTAGGAACGTAATACACCCTGTCTTTCAGCGTGTCGGGCAGATATTGCTGTTTGACGTATCCGCCGTAATCGTGCACGTATTTATACTGCGCGGAAAGCGCCTTGTCTTCCTTACTGCCGTACACCGCGTTTTTGAGGTGCGGAGGCACGTTGTCGTCTTTAAACTTGTTTGCGTCCTCGCTCGCCCCGCCCATCGCCACGACGACGGAATTGGACTTAGGCGCCTCGCAAACGTAGATGACCGCGTGGGAAAGCGGAATAAGCCCCTCGGGTTTGCCCATCTTTTCGAAAGCCGTCATCGCGGAAACGGCGACGACGAGCGCGTTGGAGTCCGCCATACCGACGTCCTCGCTGGCGTGCGCGACGAGACGGCGCGCGATGAGCAGCGGATCGCACCCGCCGTTGATGAGGCGGTACATATAGTAAAGCGCGGCGTCGGGATCGCTCCCCCGCAAGCTCTTACAAAATGCGGAAAGAATATCGTAATACAGATTTTCGTCATAAGAAAGCGCTTTGCGCTGAATGGACTCCTCCGCGTCGCGCAACGTGATGTGAATGTTTCCGTCGCCGTCCGCCTCGGTCGTGAGCGCGGCAAGTTCCAGCGCGTTATACGCCACGCGCAGATCGCCCGCCGCCATATTGGCAAAGTGTTTATAAGCCGCCTCGTCCACGTTGAGCAGCATATTGCCGAGGCCTCTTTCTTTATCCGCCGTCGCCTTTTTCAAGGCGTTTTCAATATCCGTTTCACTGAGTTTTTTAAACTCGAACACGCGGCAACGGGAAACGATTGCGGGCGTCATCGCCGCATACGGGTTTTCCGTAGTGGAACCGATAAAGATGATATCCCCGCACTCTATGGAAGGCAAAAGAGAATCGGACTGCGCTTTGTTGAAACGGTGGCATTCGTCGAGCAGAAGATAGGTGCGCTTGCCGTAGAGTTTCAAATCCTGCCGCGCCTTTTCCACCGCCGCCTTGACGTCGGCAATCCCCGCGTTGACGGCGTTGAGCTTAACGTAGTTTCCGCCCGTGGAATTTGCAACGATATTGGCGAGCGTGGTCTTGCCCGTACCCGGCGGACCCCAGAAGATACAGCTGCCAAGCCTGTCCGTTTTAATGGCGCGGGACAGCAAGCTGGTTTCCGAAACGATATGTTCCTGCCCGATAAATTCTTTGAGCGTGCGCGCCCGCATGCGCTCTGCAAGCGGCTGCACGGTATTTTTATTCAGTTCAGCATTATAATCGAATAAATCCATATAAACAGTTTACCACACCTTTTTTACAAAGACAACCGTTAAAAGAAGAATTTTTCCGCAGGATCAATGCGCCCTATTTCTTTTAATAACCGCAAAGAAAAAACGATTTGCCGCCCTGCCGCAAAAACTTACTACGTTCCCGCCGTTTTGTTGACGGATTTCCTTTTTGCAAACGTTATATCATCCGAATTGCTCCTTTTCGGAAAATCGAAACGGCAATTCAGTATTCCGTTCTGCCTGCCAGATAGTCGATGCTCTGCCCGAAAAAATCCGCCAGCAGCACGAGGTTGGAAAGCGTAGGTTCGCGCAGACCGTTTTCCCAAAGACTGACGATTGCCTTGCTCACCCCGATTGCCGAAGCCAGCTTAATTTGCGAAATGCCCCTCTCTTCCCTGATTTCTTTTAATCTTTTCCCGAAAACGTTATCCATAATTTCATTTTTCTCACTTTTGTAAGAAAAATACTTGACATCTTACTATTGTAAACATTATAATAAAGAAAAATCTTACTATTGTAAGAATTCGGGGAGAAAATTTATGGAGCAAAACGAAAGAGCAAACAAAATCAATGCATTTATGAATCTGAAGGGAAAATACTTTGCGGAAGAACACCTTGCGAACATCAAAAGTTCGCTGAACGCGGCAAGCGACGACAAGCTGCGCGATCTGGACGTATTCGCCGTAAAAAATCCCTTGACGGGCATTTTGCTTTCGGTATTTCTGGGCGGCTTGGGAATAGACCGATTTTATGCGGGCGACGCGGGGCCGGGCGTCGGCAAACTGCTGACGGGCGGCGGCTGCGGGATATGGTGGTTTATTGACCTCTTTCTCATCGGCAAACGCATAAAGACGCTGAACTTTGAAAAACTTAAACTGTTTTTGGCGTAAAAGAGCGCAAAGGCGCGCAATAACGACACACGCCGCCGCGTTTTCTGCGGCGGCGTGTTATTTTTATCTTTTATCGATATGCCGCGCGACCTGCCTTTTTAAGCTGTTATTCGGCATTAAATGCCCCACCTGCGGCATGACGCGGGCGCTTATTGCGCTTTTTAGGGGAAATCCCGAAAGGTATTTTACGGAAAATCCCTTCGCTCTTTTTACACTCGCCGCGGTGTGGGCGCTGATCCATGTAAAAAACAAGGCAATCAAATGCGTTTCGATCGCCCTGCTCGCCGTCAATCTCGCTAGCTTTGTCCTTTTCCGGTAATCGCCCTTATGAAAATCGGTTGCAAAAAAGCGCTCCTCGCCGAACACATCCGCCTTGCGCAAAAATGCTTCGGCGGGGGCGTGACGCCCGTTTCCTTAAAAAAATAACGCCCGCGCCGCTATATTCATGCGGCGCGGGCGTTTTATAAAGCTAAATTTCCTCGATGTAATTGACCATTTCCAAGGACTCCAATGCGGAAACGATTTCGCGGTGCGTTTTATCTTTCAATTCCTTTGCCACGACTTTCACCGAAACGGAATATACCGCCAACCCCGAATTGGCATAAGCGGGGTTGAGTTCCACGCCGTTTATTTTCAGACCGAGCTGGCGAAGCGTTGTGATGAATATCTGCAATGCGTCGCGCGATTTTAATTCGGTATGCAGTTCGAAATAAGACGATTTCTGCTTGATCTTTCTTTCCAGCTTCGGCAGTACCACGACGAAGATCATATAGACGACGAACGCCAGAATTCCCACGAAATACAATCCGTAGCAGATCACGGCGGAGATCATCTCCACGCACAAAAGCCCGACGGAAGTCGTAAGCCCGCGGAACTGGTTTTTCGAACTGAACAGAATGGTATTGCTGCTGATGACCGCGCTTCCCAAAATCACCGCGGGGCAGAGAAAGGAAACGCTCACGCCTTCCACTTCCGTAAGATACATATCGCCCAGCGCGGCAAGCGATGTGGCGAGCGATACCGAAACAAAGGTTTTCAGCCCCGCCGCCTGCAATTTGGTAGCGCGTTCGCTGCCCATGACGATGGCAAAAATCATACACAGCGCAAATTTGAAAATACAGGAATATACGTTGAAATCAGCCGACCATTCCCCTAATAATTTCGACAAAACGTCCATAACAATTACCTCCTGTTGATATATTTACCGTATCTTTTTACGTAATCGGTATAGGAAAATTCATCCTCCGCCGCCTCGTTAAAGGCTTTTTCCTCTTCGGAACGGGCGTACTCCTCGTCGCGGATCTCCTGCTCGATCTTCAAAAGCTGTTCTTTTAAGGAAAGCACCTTGTCTTTCGGCGGCTCCGGCGCTTCTTCTGCTTGCGGCGCGTTCTGCCCGTAGGACTTGGAAAGATATAAAGAAAGCTTTGCGCAGGCAGGTCCGATGAGTTCGTATAATATGCTGGACGATAAGATAACGGTTTGCAAAACCGCCCCTTCCGTACCGCCTATGGTGCGCGCGGCAAGCGCGGCAAGGCCGATGGCAACCCCCGCCTGCGGAATCAGCGCAAGCCCCAGATAATTGCGCACTGGTTTGGGTTTTTTAGCGATCAGACAGCCCGCATAAGCTCCGCCGTATTTGCCGACGATGCGGACGAAAAAGTACAAAACGCCCACTACCAGCAACGGCACGCCGCCGATAAAGCTTTTCGTGTCAAAAAGCATATCGATGCGGAAATTCAGCCCCGAAAGCACGAAGAACAAAAGCAAAATCGGCGGGCTGAAATAATTGAGTTGTTTGAACAGTTTATCGTCGTCGGTTACGTTGATATACACCATGCCCATGGTCATACAGCCGAGCAAAGGCGAAACGTCCAGCGCCGCGCCCACGCCGCAGAGAAGAAAGAGCATTGCCACCGATACGATGAGGCGGTTATCCGTGGAACGACGTTTTAAAACAAAGTTCAGTACATACCCCAGGCCCACGCCGAGCGCGATCATAAAAAGGTTATAAAGGATAGGCAATCCCACGTCCGCAAAGGTGACCGATTGTCCTAAACTTGCCGATGCGACGGAGATCGCCACGCTGAACGCCAGCAGGCTGACCACGTCGTCGAGCGCCACCACCGACAAAAGCGTATCCACAAAATCGCCGCGCGCCCCCGTCTGACGTATGGTCATCAGCGTGGAAGCGGGAGCCGTTGCCGAAGCGAGGGCGGCGAGCACGATGGAAAACGCCAAATCCAACCGCAAAATGAAAAAAAGAAGGATAAATACGGCAAGCGACGCCGCAAGCGCTTCGAAAAGGGTGATGATCGCAAGTTTTCCGCCGTTCTTTTTCAATACGGAGAGGCGAAAATATTCCCCTACGCCGAACGCGATGAACGCCAACGCGATATCGGAAATAAAACTCATGCCCGAACGCACTTCCGCGGGGATCAGATCGAGACAGTAAGGCCCGATCGCCACCCCCGTGAGGATATACGCCGTAACGTTGGGCAGTTTTAAAAGTTTTGTGAGCCGCGTGGTCAGAAAACCGCATATCAATATGATGGCTATGGAAATGATGATGACGGAAACCGACGATCCCCCGCCGAGTTTTTCGTAAAAAGAATTGAGCATAATTCACCCCGCCGCGCAACCGATTTTTCGAGAAAACGGATTTCGCCGACCGACGGAAAATTGCGCCCGGCCGACCGACGCGGCTTTTTTTGAAAAAATAAAAAGACATTGTCCGATAATTTCGGGCAAAGCCGTTTCAAGTTGCTTATATGCGCACGGCTCTTCCTTTCTCCCGCCATGGCGCATACTTTTATTAAAATTTTAATTGTTCTGATAATTATAATACGCATTGACCGCTTTGTCAAGACTGTTTTTAAAAATTTTTGCGATTTTTTTGTAAAATTTCGGCATTTTTTAAAAATTTAACGGTTTCCCGATCCGATAAAGTATTTTCCGCGCCCGCCCGATTTATAAACATATCTGATGAAAAAAAACACCGCTTTTCGCCGACAGGCATAATCGAACCGAAAAAGCAATATATTTTACCGTGAAAAAATACTTGTCCGAACATAAAAACGCCTTACTCACCCTGCCCGTGGTGCTGTTTATGATCTTGTTTGCCGTGTTTTCCGAAAAATACGCGCGCGTCACGCTGAACGGAATAAAGCTTTGGGCGTTCAATATTTTGCCGTCGGTTTTTCCCTATTTCGTATTCACCGCGCTTTTAACTTCGCTGGGAAGCGCGGCACGCCTTGCCGCACGCTGCGGGAAAGTAACGAAAAAAATATTCGGTTGCGGAGGCATGAGCGGCTACGCCTTTTTCATCGCCGCCGTTTCGGGCTATCCCGGAGGCAGCAAGATCACGGCGGAACTATATGCCAAAAACCTGATTTCCGAAAGGGAAGCGTATAAGATGAGCGGTTTTTGTTCGCTGTCTTCCCCCCTGTTTATTCTGGGCACGGTCGGCGGCATGATCTTAAAAGACGCCGCCGCGGGGTTTGCCCTTTTAGCCGCCCACGTAGGCGCCGTTTTGCTGACCGCCGTTATTCTGCGCGGGAAAAAAAGCGCAAACGCCGACACAGCCGTCCCCGTAAAAACGCATACCACAGACAACCTTATCTACGAAGCGGTATATGAAAGCGTGCTTTCCGTGCTGGTGCTCGGCGGCATTGTAACCATTTTTTTTGTGGCAATCGAAATGCTGAGCGACATAGGGGCGTTTTATCTGCCCGAAAGGTTGTTTACCCTCCTCTTCGGCGACGCCGACCTCGCGCGCGGCTTTGCGTTCGGGCTGGTGGAATGCACGACGGGCATTTTTGCCGCGGCGCAATCTTCCTCTCCGCTCCTTCTGCCCGTCATCGGCTTTCTGCTTTCCTTCGGCGGATTTTCCGTGATGACGCAATCGTGCGTCTTCTTAAAAAAGGCCAAAATAAAGACCGCGCGGTTTTTTCTTTCCAAAACCCTGCACGCGGTCATTACCTTTGCGATTTTATTTATTTTATGTTCTTTAACGCGGCTTTGACGTCCTCGTAAATTTCTTTCGGCACATAAGGCGAAATGTCCGCCCCCGCATTGATGAGCATTCTGATAGACGTGGAGGAAATGTGCGTTTTGCTGAGCGACGACGGCAGATATACCGTGATGAGTTCGGGATACATTTCCTGGTTATAATAAAACATGTTGGTTTCGTATTTGAAATCTTCCGCGTTTCTGATCCCCCGCACGTTGATGGCGATGTTTTTCGCCTTCATGAAATCCACGAGAAGGCCGTCGGAATGTTCCACGACCACACGCGGATCGTTTTTATAGATCTTTTCGATGAATTTCACCCGCTGCGCACCGTCGAACAGCGGTTTTTTATCGTGATTGTTGAGCACCGCGATATGCACCCTGTCAAACATTTTCAGGCATTTTTCCACAACGTCGCTATGTCCGACGGTAAAGGGATCGAACGTCCCCGCGAATACACATTCTTTCATGCTTTTTCCCTCCCGAAAAAGGTGAGATACGCCTTGCCGTACTTTCTTTCGTCGATCTTGCAAAGCCCTTCGATCTCCCCCGTAAACGGCTCGGCATGTTCGAAAATTGTCACGCCGTTTTCCGTCAGTATATCGCGCTTCCCGATGATTTCCAGCGCATTTTTTCCGCATTCCGAACGGTACGGCGGATCGAGGAACACGATATCGAACCGCCCGCACTTTTGAAGATAATCTTCTGCGCGCGTCAATAAAACCTTTGCGTTTATGCCGAGTCTTTTGAAATTCCCTTCGGCGATAACCGCGCTCTTCTTATCCGAATCCAGAAAAACGCATTCCGCCGCCCCGCGGGACAGCGCCTCTATGCCGACCGCTCCCGTGCCGCTGAACGCATCCAAAAACCGAGCGCCGACGATTTTACCTTGCAGAATATTAAACAGGCTTTCCCGCGTTCTGTCCGCCGTCGGACGAACGCTTTCGCCCGCAAAGGCGTCGAGTTTCCTCGAACGGTATTTGCCTCCGATCACCCTCATTTTTTCTTGCCTTTCTTCTTCACGCGCTTGGCGTACTTGGCGTTTTCGCGGACGACTTCCTCGATGGGTTTCTGCCCGATGACGCTCTTGCCGGTATTGTTGTTGCCATAGATCATCGCGTTGGTGCGCTTGATCTTTTCTTCCTGCTTGTGCACTTTGCGCGCGCCCATATTATAGGCGATATGCGTGATGACGACGATGATAACGACGGCATACAGCATCCAGTACACGCTGGCGTTTACGTCGATACAGCGTATCGGCAGGAAAAACGCGCCGTAAGTGAATCCGATAATGCCGGAAACGACCGCGCTGTCCGACCCCGCAATATCCAAAATCACCTGCACGAGCAGCATGATAAGGAGCGGCGCGGACGCGTATAAACCGATGATCGCGCCTTTATACGTACCGTATTCGCCCTGACGGTTGAATTCGTAATAATCGCCCGTTTCCATGATGACGCGGCGTTTGATGTCGTTTGCATGGCGGAGCTTTGCCGACTCTTCCCCCGTTTTGAAAACGAGCATATACGCGACCATACCGTAAAGCCCGATGTTGAGCGCAAACAAAATGAGCTGCAGCCATAACAGCTTGCTGTCGATGGCGGAAATGGCGAGCGCCGTAATCATGGTGAGAATCGTATAGACATACAATACCCACGTTTCCTTCATATAATACTTGAACTTTTTCACTTTTCTCTCTTCAGAACCCCTTTTTCCGTGACGAGTATGTCGAGCGGCACATCCGTACTTTCCGTTTCGATTTCCTTTTGCGAAACCTGCGCGGAAAAACAAACGCCGATCTTTACGCAGTCGTTGACGGCGAAAAATTTATCGTAATATCCTTTCCCGTACCCCACGCGGCGCAGCTGCTTGTCCGCCGCCGCAAGCGGCGTAACGCACACGTCGATTTTTTCCGCTTTGACGGTGTCCACGGGTTCGGCGATACCGAACGAATTGATTTTCATGCCCCCGGAAATTTTTACGGCAAGCATTTTACCTTCGCAAATCTTGGGGACGTATATCCTTTTTCCGCGCGAAAGCAAAGCGGAAATAATATTATTTGTGGCGACTTCGCTGCCGAAACTGAGATAGATAAAATAATCTTCCGCATCGAAAAAACCGCCGACGGAAAAGAGATTTTCCTCGATCGCCGCCTGCGCGCGCTCCCGCGCCGCGCCGATTATTTTATCCCGTTTCGCAAGAAATTTCCTGCGCGCCCGCGCTTTTTTCATTTAAGATATATCCTTTCGGCGCGGTTTGCCGCGCCGCATAAAAGCTCGTATACGATCGTACCGTTTTCCTCGGCGAGTTTTTCGGCATTTTCCAGCACGTTCACGCTTTCCCTTTCGCCTTCGACCGCGCTTAAATCCATACAGCGGTTTTTCAGAAGATCGCCGCTTTTTTTCCTCGGAAGTCCATCCGCATACCCGTAGCGGAGCAGGCTGAATTTTTGATTTTCGGAAAGTTTTTCGCTACCGTACAGCAGATATTCCCCGCGCGCCGCTTCGCGCACGGCAACCGTCGGCGCAATCACTTTCATAACGGGTTCAACGGGCGCAAAATCGCTTTCAAACGGATAATACCCGTAAAGGAGCAGTCCGATACGGCACATATCCAGATGTACGCCGCGAAGATATCCGCCGCTTGCGGAAATGTGCGCGCATATGTTTCTATTATAACCGCTAATCAATTTATATGCAAGCAAAAATTTATCAAGTTGAAGATTTAACGCGTTTTTATCTTCCGGCGCGCAGAAATGCGAATAAATTCCCGTCAGTTTCACGCGGGGAAAACGGTCGAACGCGTCGGCGAGTTCCTCCGCTTTATCGAAAGCTACGCCCTGCCTGTTCATGCCGGAATTGATCTTGATGTGCGCCGTAACGAAAGTATTTTGCCTGCCCGCTTCTTCATTGAGCGCGGCGAGCGTTTCGATACGCGAAACGCTCGCCGTCAGAGAAAAGCGAACAAATGCGGG
>CALVXL010000043.1 GCA_944369635.1 uncultured Clostridia bacterium | reverse complement strand
AAGACATGGGTTATAAAAATTTCAAGGCGGTTTTCGCGGTAGTAACGGAGCATAATAATAAATTTAGTTGACGTAAAAAGATTAAATTAAAAGTATCTTTGTGGGGGCGAAATGAAGAAAGATAAATTAAAAAAAATTCAATGGTTTCCGGAAGCAAAAAATAGTACGCATGAAGCATATCTCGTAATAATAATTTGTATGGGAATTTCGATGACAATACTTTTTATTATGACGTTGTGCCTGAGAAAAGACCAAATAGTTTGGTTTTTTGTAATCTTGATTTTTCTGTTTATTGTGTTAAGCTTAACGGATAAAAAAATAAATCCTAAATTTATAAAGGCAGATAAAGGTTTTGTAAAAATTTATTATTTCTTTTTTAATCATAAAAAAATGAAATGCAGCGAAGTGAAAATAAGCTATACGAACCTTTTGGATTTATTTAATGTGAGTGCGCTGAACGATACGATTGTGGTCAAAAAGCATTTGTTTCCGCCCAAAATATATCCCGCATTCGTTTTATATACGGAAAAAAAGTTTATCGATAAATATTATCTATCCATGAGTCTCGAAACGATTGAGGAACTGCAAAAATATGCGGACTATTCGTGGGAAACATTGCGCGAAAAGGAGTTTATCGTCATAGACGGGAATTATAAAAACTATAAATACTTGCGGCAGTTTTTCGGTGTGGATAAATTTTGCGATACGCGCGGGATTGAGGAAGATAAAATCGCGGAATACGAAGCGAAGTTGCAAGAAGAAAAACAGGAAAATATATAATCTTAAGAGTATAATTTTTTGAAACGACATCAATAAATTACCCGCCCCGCGGCAATCTGCCGCGGGGCGGAAGGATTTTCCTTAATATAGCGATTATTTTTGATACTTATAAAAACCTTCGCCCGAGGACATGCCGAGCTTGCCTTCGTCGATGTATTTTTTCAGCATTTTCGCCATGCCTTTAAAGTTGTAAGGGGCAAGGAAAGAGGGGATCTTAACATACATTTGAACGATGTTGTAAGCGGTGGTAAGGCCTACGGTATCGAGAATGCGGAAAGGTCCTTTCGGTGCGCCGGTGCCTAAGGTCCAGGCCTTGTCTATGCTTTCGGGATCGGAAACGCCGTTGACGTACAAATCCATTGCCGAAAACAACAGGGGCACCAACATGGAATTGAGCAAGTATCCCGATTTTTCCTTGCGGACGGGCAGCGGTATCATGCGGATATTTTTTGCAAAATCGCAGATAAGGTCAAAATATTTTTTATCGGTATCCGCTTGCGCCATGATTTCCGCCGTGTTGTTTTTCCAGATCGTGTTTGCAAAATGCAGAGCAAGATATTTTTCTTTTCTTCCCGTCGATTTGGCGAATTTAGAAGGCAACAACGTGGAAGAATTGGTTACGATAACGGTTTTTTCGGGCAAAAAGGGCGCCATTTTTTTATAGAAAGCGATTTTTTCATCGACGTTTTCAGCCATCGATTCGATCACTAAGTCGGCGTCTTTCACCGCTTTTTGCAAATCGAGTTCGAGTTTGATGCTCTTATAGGCGTTTTCTACTTTAGCAAGGCATTTTTTTTCGTCGAAATCTTCGTAATCGGCGATGCCGCGCGCCCAGTTTGCAGGCGTTTTACCTTCGGGCGAAGCCATCAGTTTTACGGTTTCCGTGTAAGCTTCTTTCAGATGATCCAGTTTCGGCTGCGTGCGCGTGATACTGCCTTCGCTCCGCAACCAGATCGTCACGTCAAAGCCGCAATACGCCGCCTGAAACGCGATCTGACTGCCCAGAACGCCGCCGCCGGCGACGACGACTTTTTTGATTTCCATATTGATCCTGTCCTCCATGACAATTTTCTATTGTTATAACATAATTTTTGCATTTCGTCAACTTATTCGCCGCACATCTCTGCCGTAACGTCCTTTTTTCCGAATTTAAAAACTGACTTTTTGTTGCGGCAAAAAGGTTGTGCGCCGCGCGCCTTTTTATCCTTTCGGAAAATTTTTGAAACGCCTGCGCTTTTGTTGACAAACGCACTTAAAAAACATATAATAGGTAATAAGTTACTTGTTTGTATGAAAAGGAGCGAAACGATGTCTGTAAAAATGCCTTTCGGGTTGAAGATCGCCATTATCAACCGCGCATTCCGAAAAAAGATGGACGAAAAAGCGTCCGCCATGGGGCTGACTTCGGTACAGCTCAGGGTTCTCGGCTCGATCAGCCGTCTGGAGGCGGCGGGGGAGACGGAAATCCACCAGAACGATCTGGAGAAAATAGAGCATGTTACGCATCCCGCCATGACAAAGCTCATCCAGAAACTCGAACGCAAAGGTTTTGTCATGTGTCTTCCCGGCACGAAAGACCGCCGTTACAAAAAGATTTCCAGTACCGAAAAATCCCGCGGGATACATAACACCATCCTCGCGCAGGACGAGGAGGTTTTTTCCGAGCTGTGCAAAGATTTTTCGGAAGAGGAAAAGGAAAGCTATCTTAAAATGACGGGCATGATATTGAAAAACATCGAACAAGATTGAATTTTTCACACAAAAGAATAAAATCGGGCAGCGCGCTTTCAGGTTTTTGCGTCTGCTGCCTTCTTTTTTGCTCAAATACGTAACAGGTTACTTAAAATAAGGAGAAGTATAAAATGAAAGAAAATTCCGAAGAAAAGCAAAGTATTTTTGCTACGGAGCCGATCGGCAGACTGATCGTGAAGTTTGCCGTTCCCTGCGTCATTTCGCTGGTAGTGAATGCGCTTTACAACATCGTCGACCAGATATTTATCGGATGGGGCGTGGGGTATCTCGGCAACGGGGCGACGAACATCGTCTTTCCCATCACGATCATCGCGCTGGCGCTGGCCGTTCTCATCGGTGACGGCGGCGCCGCGTTCCTGAGTCTGAAGCTCGGAAAAGGCGATGCGGAAAGCGTGAAAAAAGGTTTGGCAAATTCCATCGTGATGGTGGTGATCGCGGGGGTTTTGATTCTGGTCGTCTTTCTGGCGTTCATGGATCCGATCCTTACGCTGTTCGGGGCGACGGACGCCTTGCGCGATTATGCGCGGGAATACGGGTACGTTATAGCCATAGGTCTGCCGTTTACGATGATTTCCACTGCGCTCAACGCCATGATCCGCGTGGACGGGAGCCCGAAATTCGCCATGTTTTCCATGTTGCTCGGCGCGGCGATCAATACCGTGTTCGATCCGATCTTCATCTTTGTGTTCGGCATGGGGGTGCGCGGCGCCGCCATTGCCACCGTAATGGGGCAGGTTGCGTCGTTTATCGTATCCGTCGTCTATATTCCCCGTTTTAAAACGATTCAGCTCAACAAATCGGCGTTTCGTCTGAGCGGGAGAATCTGCGGGAACATTCACAGTCTGGGCGTCAGCAGTTTCATTACGCAGATTGCCATAACGATCGTCATGGTGCTGTTCAATAACCTGTTGAAAAATTACGGCGCGACGTCCGTATACGGTTCGGAAATCCCTTTGACGGCGATGGGAATCGTCATGAAAGTCAATCAGATCATGCTTTCCGTTCTCGTCGGCATCGCCATCGGGGCGCAGCCCGTGATCGGGTTCAATTACGGCAGTAAAAATTTTGCGCGCGTGAAAAAGGCGTTTCTGATCGCGATCGCCGCGGCGGAAACCGTTGCGGTCATTTGTTTTTTTATCTTTCAGTTCGCGCCGATGGCCATCGTCTACCTTTTCGGATCGGAAGAAGGGCTGTATAATGAATTTGCCGTCAAATGTTTCCGTATCTTTTTGATGCTTTGTCCTCTGAACGGATTCCAGACGGTGGCGGCGATCTATTTGCAGGCGATCGGAAAACCCGTCAAATCGGCGATTGTAACGCTTTCGCGGCAAATCGTTTTTCTCGTGCCCGTAGCGATAATTTTGCCGATTTATATGGGGGTGACGGGCGTACTTTGGTCGGGGCCCGTCGCGGACGCGCTGGCGTTCGTGCTGTCCTTTTTCCTGATCATGTATGAAATGAAACAATTAAAGCATTCGGCGCAAGAATGCGAAAAAGAAAATTACGGGAGGTCGGAATGAAAAACAGAATCATCACCATCAGCCGCGAATTCGGAAGCGGCGGAAGAACGATCGGCAAAAAGGTCGCGGAAGAATTGAAAATCCCCTGTTACGACAGCGAGCTCATCGGGAAAATAGCAAAGGAAAGCGGATTCAATACGGAGTATATCAAGGAATGCGACGAATACGGTTCGGGCGGATATTTATCCTTTCTTTCCAATCGGGCATTCGGATTGAACAACGAGGATTATCTTTGGAACGTACAATGCAAGATCATAACGGAAATCGCCGAAAAGGAGTCCTGTGTGATCGTGGGGCGTTGTGCGGATTATATTCTTCGGGAAACGGCGGATTGCCTGAAAGTGTTTATTCACGCGGACATGGCGTTCCGCGCGGCTCGCATAGTAAATGTGTACGGGGAACGCGCGCAATCACCCGAGCAGAGGATAAAAGATAAGGATAAGCGCCGCGCGGCGTATCACCGTTTTTATACCAATATGAAATGGGGGCGGGCGCAGAATTACGATCTTACGCTGAACAGCGGCACGCTGGGAATCGACGCGTGCGTAAAGATCGTCAAAGAACTTTATTGAAAAAGGCGGAAAATTGCTTTCGCGAAAGCGGATAAAAAAGCGATGCGAGCGGGCGGACCTTTGCCGATCGGCAAAGGTCCGCCTTTTGTTATAAAATAATCAGCAAAATGCGGCCGTCGGTATATGCGGGAAGCATAAACGCAAAACAATAAAAACGCAGCGGTAAAAAGCCCGAAAACGGTTGTTTTCGGGCGGAAAATATTTTCGGCGAACGGAGGAATGCGGCAGAAAAGAAAGAAAGCAGTTTTGTTATATTTTCGGTCATCTTTTGTTATGGATTCTTTCCCGATCGTGATGTAAGATTAAATTGATCACGTGGCAGGAGGAGATTTATGGAACACGGAATAGTGATGTCCGGCAGAGGCAGAAAAAAGAACTTCATGTGGCCGAGCATCGCCAGATTGCGTGACGGACGGCTGATCGCGGTCAGCTCAGGTTTCAGAATGAAACATGTGTGTCCGTTCGGAAAAGTTGCCGCAAGTATTTCAAAAGACGACGGAAAAAGCTGGAGCAAACCCTTTGTCTTATTCGACACGCCTTTGGACGATCGCGACGCGGGCGTCACGCCGTTTCGCGGCGGGTTTGTGCTGACCACGTTCAACAATACCCGACTGTTTCAGAAAAAATGCGAGGAAAAATGGGAGTATCCGCCTTCCGAAAGAAAGCTGATCGACGAATATCTCGCCACGGTATCCGACGCCGACGAAGGAAAATACTTCGGATCGCTTTACGCGGTATTCGACGGCGACTGCAATTTGCAGCATTGGGGGAAATTACCCGTAACGTCGCCGCACGGGTTCACACAAACGCGCGGCGGAAAACTGCTTTACGTGGGGCGGAATTTTTACCATGAGGACGTTACCGGGGCGGAATGCGACGAGGAAAACAGGATCGGCTGCATTTCGACGGGGGATTGCGTTTCCTTTTCCGATCCGGTTTGGATCCCTTTGCCAAAGAAAGAAAAGGAAGACGGCGTGCTGTTTTGCGAACCGCATGCGCTGGAACTTGCGGACGGCAGAATACTGGTACATATCCGTGCGCAGAAAGAAGGGCTGTTTTCCATCTATCAGTGTTATTCGGAAGACGGCGGAAAAAGTTTTTCCGTGCCGGAGCGCATTCCCGTGGGGGAAGAAGAATTTCACGGTTCGCCGCCGCACCTGCTATTGACAAAAAGCGGAAAAATCGTGCTGACGTACGGGCGCAGGATCGCGCCGTTCGGACAGCGCGCCCGCATCAGCGAAGACGGCGGAAAGAGTTGGAGCAAAGAAATCATTCTGCGTTCGGACGGGGACGGATGGGATCTCGGATACCCCGCGAGCGCGGAACTGTGCGACGGAGAGATTTTGACCGTTTATTATCAGCGGTCTGAAAAAACGGGCGGACAGGCGATTTGGTTTACGAAATGGAATATCGAGGAGGAATTATGAACAACAAGATTTTAGTGCCCGTTGTAACGCCATTCAAAAAAGACGAGAGCGTGGATCACGAAGCTTTGAAAAAGCTTGTCCGCTTTGTGCTGGACAGCGGTGCGGACGGGATTTACGCGGGCGGATCGTCGGCGGAATGTTTTTTGATGAGCGAGGAAGAGCGGATGGCCGCGCTCGAAACCGTGGTGAAGGCGGCGGACGGGGCATTCGTCATTGCAAATATCGGAACGGTCGGCTCAATCCCTGCGGAAACGCTCGCCGCGCATGCGGAAAAAGCGGGCGCGAACGCCGTTTCCAGCGTACCGCCGTTTTACTTTCGCTTTTCGTTTGACGAAATCGCGGCGTATTACCACGACCTTGCGCGAAAGACAAAATTGCCGATGATGATCTATAACATTCCCGACCTTACGAACAACGGTTTTACGGTTTCGCAGCTGGAAACGCTTCTTGCCGACGATCGCGTGGAATACATAAAATTCACCGATACCGACTATTTCGTTCTCGAACAGATCCGTTCGCATACGGGGAAGATCGTCTATTCGGGAAAGGACGAAGATTTTCTTTCCGCGCTGGCGGCGGGTGCGGACGGCGGAATCGGTTCCACGTTCAACTTCATGGTGAAAAATTTTATCAAAATCAAAGAGCTTTTCGACGGCAATCGCATGAAAGAAGCCCTGAAAATACAGCACGGCGTGAACGAGCTCGTGCGTTGTGTGTGCGAATGCGGCCTGATCGAAAGCATAAAATACGTTTTGTCATTGATGGATATTCCGTGCGGACACGCCCGCAGACCGTTCAGAAAACTGACGGCGGCGGATGAAGCGAAAATCAAAATCGCGCTGCAAAAAGAAGGCGTTTTGTAAAAATGCGCCGAAAGTTCGCTTTTTGATATCGTAAAAGGATTTTGGCGGCGCAGCAGAACGCCGCGCAAGCGGTAAAAAGCAAAGAGCCGCGAAAAAATCAGAAAAAGGAGGAGCAAAAATGAAAAAACTACTCAGTATCCTGCTTTGCGTCGTCTTAATTTTCACAATGACGGCTTGTAATCAGCGAAATACGGAAAAACTGAACGAACAGGGATATTACGAAGGAACGCTGGAAATCAAAATTCTTAAAGCGGGTTACGGCGTGCAGTGGCTTTACGATATTGCCGCGGCGTACGAAAAAGAGTATACGAACTGTAAGGTAAAAATCACGGAAACCACCGACCGCGACGCCATCAAAGCCATCGTGCGCTCCACCGCGAATACGTCCGACATCATCGTATCGGTAGATTCCATGTTCGCAAATCAGAACGACGGATATTTATACGATCTTTCCGAAGTGTTCAATTCCGTACAGGAAGGTTATGACGTGTCGCTGAAAGAGAGGATGAATCAATCCATCTGGGAATACTACGAAACGGATGACGGAAAGGTTTATCAGATGCCGTGGACGACGGGGTTTGCCGGGTTCGTTTATAACAAAACGATCCTCGACGAAGTTTTCGGCGAAGGAAATTATTCCATGCCGCGCACGACGGACGAATTGCTGGAACTTTGTGAAGACGTTCTGACGACGAGCAACGGCACCGTAGCTCCTTTTGTCATGTATACGGAAGGCAGTTATTCGAATAACGTGTTCCAGACGCTTTGGAATCAGTATTCCGGCGAGCGCAGGGACTATTATTACCTCGGCTATTATCCCGAAACCAATCCCGACGGCTCGATCACCTATAAAAAGAGCGAGACGAAGGAAGATTTATATAAAACGTTCGACGATCCCGGCAGGCTCGCCGCGCTGGAAGTTCTGTATCCCATATACATGGCGGTAGATTACGGCGGATATTCCTACAATAAATGCGATTATCTGACTTTTCAGCAGGCGCAGAGGGTCTTTTTGGGGCTCGGTTACGGCGACGATACGACCAAGTCTGCATTTATGATCAACGGCGACTGGGTCTATAAAGAAATGCAGGACGACATCGAAAAGGCGGGCGTGGACATACGCTTTATGAAAATACCCATCATTTCCAGCATAACCGAAACACTGGAAACGGAAAACGTTTCGGAAGAGACCTTGAGAAATGTCGTTTCCGCTGTGGACGCAAAGGAAGAATGGAACGCGTCTTTGGGGGTGAGCGAAGCGGATTACGATCGCATTTCCGTTCTGCGTTATACGGGGCAGGTTACGGCCGATCAGCACGTCATGGTTGTACCGCGGCTCAACAAAAACGGCGCGCAGTATAAACTTGCGGAACAGTTTTTGAAGTTCGTTGCCGGAGATACCGCGCAGGCGCTCTTTACCATGGATCAGTTGGGACTCAGCATGCCTTACGGGTTCGATACGACCGATTTCGTGTTCAACAGCTTTACGGAGTCGGTCAAGGAAGCGATGGGCGACGATTTCCATATGGTCGCAAATAATCAGAAATACCCGATCATGTATGCCGGCGGATTGAAAGACGTCGGTTATGTGGAAGGACAGTTCTTCCATAAAACGGAAACGCCGGCTGAAATGCAGCAGCGCTTCACCAAAATCAATGCGGAAAATCCCGATCTTTTGAGACTTATCAAATAACTTCATCTATAAAAAATAATTCAGGAGGAATTTGTATGAAAAAGTTATTGTCAGCAGTAGCCGTAGTCATGATGTTATTCGTACTTTCGGCGGTATTTGTCGCTTGTAACAGAGGGGAGAAAAATCCGACTCCCGATTCCGATTACAAGATCGACGTGGAAACGCTGAGTCTGCCTATGGCGGAGCTCGGCAAGACGTATACGATTGCCATTCCCGATGTCGTCGATAAGAAAGGAGAAAAGATGACGGGCAATGAATACAAAGTATCCGTCAAAAGCGTTGCGGACCCGAACGGCGGCAATGCCAACGTAATGGGCGGCATGTTTTTGGTGCCGAATATTCCCGGCAATTATAAAGTAACGTATACCTGCGCGAAAGAAGGCGTGGCGGACGCGGTAAAAGCCTTCCAGTGTTCGGACAGTGAAGCGCCTACCGTAGGCGATAAAATGATCGCGAATTTCGCGCTTCTGAACCAAAAAGTTCCCGTGCCGGAATTCACGATCGAGGATAATAACGATATTCCCGAAGAAAACATAGATTTAAAGATTCTTCGTCCCGACGGGTCCGAAGCTACGGCGGAAGACGGCTGGTTTACCGCGGATACGGTCGGCAAATGGACCTATAAGATCAAAGTGACCGACCTCGGCGGCAACACGGTGGAAAAACAATACGACCTCACCGTCATCGACGAAGATCCGGTGGAAGATAAAATCGCTTATCTCGACGAAGAATGGGGTATGCAACAGGTGCGTCCTTTCGCAAACAGAGACGAAGATTTGTCTTATGTCACGAACGAGAATTTACCTGAGGGCAGCGAGGAATTCCCCAAACCCTCCGCCGAAGAGCTGAAAGGCGCGCTGAAAGTCGATCCTGCGGAGGGCGTGCGTGCTTCCATACTGATCAGCCCCACGATCTACGATTTGTCCGGGTACGATTATATCGGGTTCTGGGCATATAACGATTCATCGCTCGTCGTTTCGCTGAATATCAGCTTTGCAAACCTCAATCAGAACACCATTCAGCCCAAACAGTGGCAGTTCATGGCGCTTTATTGCGGCGCGGACCAGTATAACGAAGCGTGGAACGCAATGCAACCCTTCGATCATGTTGTCGAACTCAGCTTGTACGACGATATTCAGCAGACTTCTTTCGACGGGGCGCTTTATATCGGCGGCATTTCCGGATATCATTATTCTTCCGATGCGGTCTTTGCGTTCGATTTGCCCGAAGGCAGAATGCATATGAACACCCACGTTGCGCACCGCGACGTCAGCGGTTACTCCTATACGACGGCAGTTAAAGAAGATGGCGGCGTCGGCAGCACGCATTTCTTTGCAATCAAGAACACGTCCAGCATTCAGGCGCGTTTCATCAAGGCTAAGAACGTTACGGCGGACGCTTCCCTCGTGAAAGATTATTTTGTCAAAGCGTGGGTCTATAACCCGCACGAAACGAAAACGCTGAAATTTGTGACCGAAACGTCGGAAAGCGTTAAAATAACGGGAACGGTTGCGCCTAAGTCCTCCGCGTATGTGCCTATGGTGATCAGAAGCGATAAGGACAATGCGTGGATGCGTTTCGATAACAATCCCTGGCAGATGTTCTTTTTGGATGTTTATTATACGGATGACAGCAACTTTGCCGCCGGCGACGGATTCTACATCGGAGCGGTAATCGGCGACTCTTCACCCGTAATAACGGTGAAGAACACGCCCAGGTTTGCGGTGGCGGGCGAGCCGATCGTCATTCCCGATTGTGAAATCACTTTGGGCGGCGAAGCGCTCGGCGAAGAATATATTTCCTGGTCGGCGCTCCGTCCCGACGGTTCGAGCGTTGCAATCACCGACGGCGTTTTAACGCCCGATGTCGCAGGAGATTGGTATTACGTAGTGGAAGCCAAGGGCGAAACAGGCAATTCGAACGTACAGAAAATCGCGCTGTACGTATCGGATATCGAGGCGCGTGAAAACGTCATCGCTTATCTCGACGACGAAGAGGGTATGCACCAGATTAGAAGCTACGGAAAGCGCGTCACGCTGGAGTTGGTTCCCAACGCCGTTTTGCCCGAAGGTGCGGAAGGTTATGAAAAGCCGTCCGCGGAAGAACTCGCAAACGCCGTTAAAATCGTCGGGACGCCCAACAATATGCCTACGTTCGTCATTTCTTCGGCGATCAACGATTTGTCGCAGTTCGATTACATAGGTTTCTGGTTTTATAACGCCGGAAGCAAGGAATCGGTGATCAATCTTTTGCAGAAAAACAACCATAACCAGACGGTAAGTCCTGGACAATGGCAGTATATTACGATGGACTGCTCCATGCCGATGTGGACGGAGATCTGGCAGGATGACTGGATGCAAAATCCCGATCACGTCATCGAATTTATCCTGGCCGACGACAGCAGCAAAGACGGCGGACCGTTCTACATCGGCACGATTACGGGCGGTGTGTACGGCAGCGACAGCGTCTTTGCGTTTGAAAGCAGCGAGGGCGGATTCCATTTCAACCCGCACGGCGGACACAGGGCGGCGTATGATTATTCCTATGTAAAGGGAGCAAAGGACGAAAACAACGCTTCGGCGGAGGGAAGTTTTTATATCCAGTCCGCGGCGGAGAGCACGACATCTTTCCAGATGCGTTTCGTAAAAGGGCAGAACATCCCCGAAAACGCTTCGGGAGAATTCGAAGCGTATATGTGGATCAAAAATCCCACGGATAAGGAAATTACGGTGACGTGCGATCGCCCGTCGGGAACGTATACCACTACCATCGCGGCAAATTCCGAAGGCTATGCGAAAGTCTGTGTAAAATGGGTTGAAGCCAGCGCGTGGGCAACGTACGACAACAACAAGTGGGAAATCAGTTTTGTTACGGTGACCAATACGGACGGTTCCGCGTTTGCGGTCGGCACGGGTATTTATATCGGCGCGGTTACGCTGACGGAGCCGGGAAAATAAAAGGAAAAAGACCAAAAGTTTTTTCGGAGGTATTGCTATAAAATTATATTGATAAAGGAGGGAAAAAGATGAGAAGGAAGTATGAATCTCCCGAACTTAAAAAGGTTTCGGTGGAAAGCGACGTGATTTTGTCGAGTCTGGTCGACGACGATTACGTGGAAAACTGGCCGTGGGAGGGAGCATGGAAATGAAAGCGATGAAGAGACGAATCGTAATCGTTTTGGCGACGGTATTTTGTTTTGCGATGGCGGCGTTCGGCATGAGCGCGGCATTTGCGGCGGAAGAAAGTTCCTTTGCGATGAAAAACGGGGCGTCCGTTCGCACGAAATCTCCCGACGGCATACGCTTTACCGCGACGATAGCGGAAGAAGAAAAGGCGGAGGGAGTTAATATCGGGGCGCTGGTCATCCCCGAAAAGATGCTTTCAGAAGACACGCCGCTGGAAAAGGGGAACTATCCCGAAGCGGTGCATTTCGAAGGGCTTGACGGCGTGCTGAAGAACGGGGAATACGAGTTCAACGTCGTCATCGCGGGTATACCGGTATCGCAGTATTCCACCGCTCTGACCGCCGTATTCTATATGGAAAAGGACGGCGTGACGACGTATACGCCCGCGCAGACGCGCTCGGTGAAACAGGTTGCGGAAGCGGCGTTGCAAAATCCTTCGGAGTTGACGGAAAACAAGGACTTTGTGGTAAAGTATACGTTCGATTACGATAATTACTATCTTGCGGGAACGATCGGAGGGAAGGATCTGAGCAATCCTGCCGATCAGACGTATCGCCTGACGGAAGCAAACGGGATATATGAAGCGAACGGGATTTACCTTTCGGCAGGGGACGAAGTGACCGTGTGTAACCCGACGACGGGAGAAAAGGCTGCAGTATACGACGCGGCGGCGGTTGACAGCGCAACGGTTACGGAAAACGGAATAGCGGCGACGGCGGAGGGCATGTATTCCTTTGCCTACGATGCATCGACGAAAACGCTATCGGTGAAGAGCTATGCGGAGCACAAAAATGCGCCGTTAATATATCTCGCGGGGGAAACGAACGTATATCTCGCGGGGACGGGCGCCGATTTGTATTACACCGTGAAAGCCTTCGGGGAAAGTTTCACGCTGAAAAACGGCGAGAACGAGATCGCTTCTGAAAATTACCGTGTAAGCGGCGAAAGACTGACGATAGCGAAAGAATACCTGGCGACGCTAAGCGCGGGAAAAGCGACGCTTACCGTCGTGACCGCGAACGGTTCGGCCGACTTTGAAGTTTACGGCGCGAACCGCCCGACGGCGAACGAGGGCAGTCAGAACGTCACCAAGTTTACCGAAGAGGTCATTTCCAACGAACTGCTGCGCGTTTCCGCGGACGAAGGATGCGTTTTGACGTCTTTCCGTTTCGTCGGGGCGAAGAGTTATGACTACATCGAAGAGGTGCAGGATGCCGAAACTTCCTATACGGAACCCGTCGTTTCCGAAGACGGAAAGAGCGTGAGTGGGAATTTCGGCGTTATCACGCTGAACGACGGGAATAAGTCTTTTGATTTCGACAGAGCGGCGGGCTGGTTCGGTACGGTTTACTTTACTTATACCGCGACGGATAACAACGGATTTACGAGCGACGCCGTCACGATGGACGTCGTATACAAACAGCGTATGCCCGAAATCGGGGAAAAGGACGACAAAGTATATTATAAAGCAAGCGGAAGCGGGGAAACCGCAGACATCGTCTATACGATCACCAATGCGGAGGGCGTAAGCGACGCGGAGATCGTCGCCGTCGAAAACGGCGGCGCGGCGCTGGAAGCGGGCAAAGACTACACCCTCGGCGAAAAGAGCGGCAATTACAGATATTTTACCGTTAAAGCAAGTTATCTTTCCACTCTCGGATACGGAAAAACCGTACTGACTGTTTATACCGCGCGGGGCAGGAACACCGTGACGATCAGCGTCGTGGACAAACTTGTCGCCGAAAACGCGGCGGCAATTGACAAAAACGCGCCGCAGGACGTAACGTTTAATTTAAGCGGATATCCGCTGGAAGTCGTAAATTGTTCGCTCGATAGCGCGCTTTATACTTTCGACGGCGAAACGGGCGTATTCACCGTTAAAGCGGCGGCTGCGGAAAGTTTTTCTTACGGGGAAAACGTCGTTACCGTAGATAACGGCTACGGAGCGCTGGAGCTGAAAATCGTCGTGACCGACAGCCGCGCGCCCGAACTGAAGAGCGAAGAAATAACATATCTCCGCAATTCTTCCGTCGGCGTGAAAGTGGAGTTTTTCATGTACGATAAATCGTTTGTTTCCCTGTATCAGGGCGGCAACGAAGTCGATGCAGCCGACTGGAATTTCGAACAAAACATACTCACCGTCAGCGGTGAATACGTCGACGAAGCGGCAGGAGAACAAACTTCGCTGGGGTTCGTCGCAAAAATGTCCGACGGAACGGAAATTCCGTTCACCGTTCAAATCGAGGAAAGCGGTTCGCAACCTACGGTAGCGAACACGGGCGATTATGACATCGCCCGTGTAAATGACATTATCAGCGATTTAGACCTCGCCGGAGCAACGCAGGCAAAGTTGTCTTACGGAATGGAGGAAGTGAGCGCGGACAAATGGAAAATAGAAAACGGCGCGGACGGCGACAAACTCGTCATTTCGGGCAGCTATCTGAATGAAATTTACCGTTTCGGGCAAACTGAGTATACCTTTATTCTTTCGACGGAGGATGGCAGCGTTTCCTTTACCGTTACGTATGCGAACGCCGCGTCGGAAATCTTAAACGGCGGTTTTGAAACTGGTAACCTTTACGGGTGGAACGCGTACTCTATCTGGAAGAACGAAGAGGGAATGATGGCATGGACGGACGATCGCGTGGTGAACGGCGGCTA
The DNA here is from genome assembly GCA_944369635.1 of uncultured Clostridia bacterium. Lineage (GTDB taxonomy): Bacteria > Bacillota > Clostridia > Christensenellales > Borkfalkiaceae > UMGS775. Next base: position 11,981 of record CALVXL010000043.1, on the reverse strand, counting down.
TTTTGACCAGAATTTCGATTACAACAGGGACGGAAATTACAACCTCGGCATTTACGGCGGCAACATCAGCAAGGACAGCGGACAGGAACGCATGGGCATTCTGCGCTCTTCCGATTTCGTGCTGGGCGGCAGCGGCTGGATCAGCTTCAAGCTTGGCGGCGGTAAAAATTCCGACTTCGCGTACGTTTCCGTAAAAGAGACGGCAACCGATAAGGAAGTCGCGCGCTTCGGCAATCAGAATTTCGGCGACACGGGCAAGAGCGGTACGGAAAATGCGGAAGCGTATATGTTCCAATATTATTTCGATCTGACCTCGGTCGGCGCTTTGGGAACGAGCTATTACATCACGCTGAACGACACCGCGTCCAATATGTGGTGCGTGCTTTCTGCGGACAGCTTCTTTACCTATCACGAAACCGCGCCGAATATTGACGGAGGATATCTTGCCGAAAACATTCTCCCCGAAATTCAGGGTGTCGGCGCGGGCGGCGATACGATCGTCAACGGCAATTTCGATACCGACCTTACGGGGTGGAGCGATCCGTCGGGAATTTACAAGACGGAAAGCGGCTATATCATCAGCAATAACGTCGGCGGCGACGGGGCGACGGGCGTTTTGCGCAGTTCCGCGTTCCGCATTACTTCCGATAAGATGTATATCCGTTTCGATTGGGCGGGTGCGCTCAGATACGATAAGCAGATGTTCGTTTCGGTGAAGGAAGTCGGCACCAACATCGAGGTGCTCCGCTTCGTGAGAAGGGATAACCTCAGCGAAAAGCAGAACGGCGACTTCGACAATCACCTGCTCGATCTGTCTTCGTTGTCCGTCGATAAAGAATATTATATCGAACTTGCGGACAACACCGACGCAAGCTGGGGCGTGTTCAAGGCGGATAGTTTCCGTCTGATCGACGCGGCGGAATATAACGGCATTACCGCAGGCGACCGCGCCGTTTCGGTAAGCGGGATCAATACCGATTTCGGTTACAAGTTGCCGTATACCGTTTGATTTTAAGTTAGAGAGTGTGCAATGAAAAAACTGATTTGTCTGTGCGTCAGCGCATTGTTGTTTTCCGCCGTCGGCGCGGCTTGTTCTTCGAGAAGAATTGCGCCTACGGGAGACACGGCGAAATACCGCGTTGAAAACGGCGGTTTCGAAAGCGGCGATCTTACGGGATGGAGCGCGGAAGGAAATGCGTTTTCCGTCCTCGGAATTTCCGATTCCCTCTTAACCGCCGACGGAAAGGGCAACAATAAAGAAGGAACTTACTATTTTACGAAATACAACGAAAGCGCGGAAGGCACGCTTCTTTCCGGCGAGTTTGAAATCGGCGGAAGCGGATTTATCACATTTCGCCTCGGCGGCGCGATGAATGCGGGACTGACTTACGTTTCCGTAGTGGAAAGCGAAACGGGCGAAGAACTGTTCCGTTTCGGGAATACGGCGTTCGAAACTTCTTCAAGCGACGTTCTGAAAGCCTATAAAGCGGATCTTTCCGTCGCGCTGGGCAAGACGGCGCGCATTAAAATCGTGGACCGTTCCACGGCGAATTACGGATATATCTGCTTTGACGATTTTGTAACTTATTACGAAAGCGAGCCCGATGAAACGTATATGACGGCAGAGGACGTCAAACCGCTATACGCGGGTGCGGAGTCCACGCCCAGCGTGCCCGAAAACGCCGATTTCTCCCTCGGATTAACGGGTTGGCAGACTGCGGGGGAAGCGGATTGTTTCACCGCTTCGCAGATCGATTCGCAAAAGCGCTTGTCGAACAAAAGCGCGTCGGGCTCGGTCGGCGTGCTGCGTTCGCCCGCGTTTACCGTTTCGGGTACGGGGATCATCTCCTATCGGCTGGGCATGACGCAAAATCCGGACCTTACGTATCTTTCCGTCATGGAATGCGGCACAAACGAAGAACTGTTCAGAACGTATTCCGACCGCTGGAAGACGGAGCACGGAGAGAGCACGCACCTTTATTATCTCGATTTGTCGAAGTATCTGGGCAAAGCGGTGTATCTCGAAATCGTGGATAATTCCCGCGAAGAATGGGGCGCCGTATCCTTTGAAGCGCTGAACACGCTGTATACGGAACTGCCGATGACGCTGACGGACGAAACGGCGTTTGACTGCAGGAGGGACGTCAATACCAACCCGACCTATTCCGTCATGCGGGAAACGGTGGATAATCTGACGGAAACCATCGAGGATCCGGACATGAAAAAGACCTTTGCGAATACGTTTTACGCTACGTTGGACGGTTTTACCAACGACAAGGGTACGTATAACGGCGTGCTGCGCTATAATGCAAACGGCACCGTATTTTGCTATACCGGCGACATTCACGCCATGTGGCTGCGCGATTCTTCCGCACAGGTGTTGCAATATCTGCAATTCATGAAGATTGACGAAGACGTTCGGAACACCGTGCGCGGGCTTTTGCTCAAACAGTTCGAGCTGATCCGCCGCGATCCGTATGCCAACGCGTTTAACGAAGACGGCTCGGTGTTTGAAAGAAAATTCGAACTCGATTCCCTCTGCTATCCGTTATGGCTATCGAAACAGTATTACGACATCACGGGCGATACGGAAATTTTCAACCGCTTTTTCGAAATAACGCTGGAAAGACTGCTCGCCGTTTTGCAGAGCGAAACCGCGCACAGCGACGCGAATTACTCCGTCATCGATGTGGATAAGGAAAAAGGCGTGAACGATTTTGAAAACTGCGGGCTGATCTGGAGCGGCTACCGTCCGAGCGACGACGTGTGCTATTATAAGTTTTATATTCCCGGCAATATGTTCGTCGTTGCCGCTTTGGAAGATATGGTCGAAATGTTCGACGAAATCGGGCTAAATGCCGATTTGCGCGATAAAATGGCGGCCTTTGCTTCGTCAATCAGGCAGGCGATAGAAACATACGGCGTTTATAATCACCCGACGTACGGCAGGATTTACGCGTTTGAAGTGGACGGTACCAACGCCGATCCGAATTCTGCGGAGGGAAAACTGCTGATGGACGCGGCGAATATTCCAAGCCTTATCTCCGCGCCGTGGCTGGGGTATTGCGATGCCGAAGATGAAACCTACCTCAACACCCGCGCTTTTGCGCTGAGCGACGACAATCCCTATTATTATGAGGGCGAATATGCCAGCGGCATCGGCGATCCGCACGATATGGTTGGCTCTTCCGAAAATCCGCATAAAAACGTGCCCGTTCCCTGGCATATGGCAATCGCGATGCAGGGGCTGACAAGCACCAATCAAGCGGAAAAGGAACTTTGCGTGAAATATATGACGGATACGACGGGCGGTATGTTCGTCATGCACGAAGCTTTCAATGCGAACAATCCGTCGGAATACAGCAGAGATTATTTTACCTGGCCGTGTTCGCTCTATGCGCAGCTCGTGCTTGTGGATATTCTCGGTTTTAATTTATTAAGCGAATAGGAGTTTACAATGTTATCGAAAACCAAAAGCAAAACGATCAGAATTCTTTGCGCTCTGCTGTTTTTAGCGCTCGGCATGACGTTCGCCCTTTCGGCGGGCGGGCTGAAAACGGAAACGGCACGGGGCGCGGAAACGGAATACGGCGTAGATCTGGCTTACGGAAGGCGGGTATCTTCCACGGAAGCCGAAAGCGGGGATGTTCTCAATACTTATGCCGTGGACGCAAATCCCGATACCCGTTATGCTTCCAGAGGGGAAGACGACGCGTATTTTTACGTGGATCTCGGCAATACCGAAAAGATCAATAAGATCGTCATCGACTGGGAAGCCGCTTACGCTTCGGAATATAAATTGCAGCTTTCCATGGACGCGATCACCTGGACGGACGTCGCGGTGGTTCAAAAGGACGCACAGTCGAAGGACGTCATCACCTTTCCGTATTACCTCACTACCCGATTCGTCAGGTTTCAGGGCGTGAGCCGCGCTACCGATTACGGTTATTCCTTCTACAGTTTTGAAGTGTACGGGCCGAAAAACCTCGCCACGGGCGAGGGCGTGGAAGTGCTGGAAGTTTCCAGCTACGAAGCGGCTGACGTGCATAAGAAGGAAAATATCGTCGATAACGTCGCGAACACCCGTTGGGCGTCCGCGCAGGAAGACAATCAGTACGTTATCATCGATCTGGGCGAGGATAAGACTTTCGATACCGTGAAAATCCGCTGGGAAGTTTCCTTTGCCCGCCGCTATGCGATTTACGCGGCGAGCGGCTCGAGCGCTCCGTCCCGGGATGACGCGAGCTGGAAGGAAATTTTCTCCACCGACGCGGGGCTCGGCGAAGTGGAAAGCTGGACGCTTTCCGAAAAGACCACCGCGCGTTACATCAAAATCGAGCTCATTCAGCGCGAAACGATGGAGGAAATCAAAAAGACCGGAAGACTGCCGTGGGAGTCCACGTTCTCGTTCTATTCCTTCGAACTTTACGATTGGGCAAGCATTGAAAGCGTGCCGCTCGGAAGCGTGATGGAATTTTCCAAAAATTCTCCCGCTTGGACGGCGATGAGCAATATCACGGCAAACGAAACGGGGCTGATCCTCGCGCCCATCGGCTATCCTATCGAGGCGGACGGCGTCGTTACCGACATGGCGAGCATCGCCGACGGCGATATCCCCGGTTTCGAATCCTACGCAACGTATAACCCCGCCGTCATCTACGACGAGGAAAACGGAATGTTCCATATGATTTACAGGACGGAACTTCCCGATAACTTCCGCTATTATTTTATGGGAGACGGCAGACCCAAATATGAGCTCGGACACATGTCAACCCTTTCGTATGCGTATTCTTACGACGGAGTCAATTATATCCGCGGAGAAAATAACCCCATCGCCTGGCCGACTTCGGCGGACGAAGCGGGCGGCGGGCTGGAAGATCCGAGAATTTTCAAAATCGAAAACGATCCCAACCGCGGCGGAAGGACGACGTATTATATTACTTACACTATGTACGATAACTCCGTAACGCGCGAGGGGATGATTTACACCTTTGATTTCAAAACGTTTACTAAGGTGGGCAGGCTCGCGCCCGATTACGGCGGAGCATATAAGTCGGGCACGTTTGTAACCGATCCCGAAGGCAACGCCGTCAAAATCAACGATCCGCGTCCCGGAAAGACGGGTCAGGTCTACATCATCTATATGAAGGACGGCGGCTATACCCGCATCGGATTCACGACGGACGTCACGCGTATTGAGGCGGAGGACATCGTAGACATCGATACTTCCGGGTTCGGGGCCAACAGCATTGAAGCGCTCACCAAAGGCAATGAGTCCTGCATGGCGCTGACAAATCTGTATGGGGAAGACGACGAAAACATCTATCTCATGTACGGCGGCGGCACTCTTTCCGACGGAAACATCCAATATCAGCAGCCCAACGTCAACGGCTGGTTCTATGCGCTGGGCGTGCTTAAAACCACCAAATCTAACCCGTTTGAGCTCACCAACATCACCGACGATCTTGACGAGCCCACGCTCTATCCTACGGATACGAACAAGTACGATTACGGTCTGTTCAATAAATGTATGTTCGCCGATACCATGCTGCGCGTGGACAACACCTGGTATCTTTACTACGGTTCGGGCGATATGTACGTCGGGCTGGCGACGGCGCGGGCGGACTTCGGCGCGGGGGCGGCGGAATATTCCCTCGACGGAACGGTACTTACCGCTTCGACCTACGCGCTCAACAAGAAGTACGGCGACGATAGGACGGCGTGGGATATCGATATGGTCGCAAAAGTTTACGATACAAACGGAAATTTACTCAAGACCGTGAGCGTTCCCTATACGGTGCAGCATTTTTCGCACCTGCCCGAGGGAGTATATTCCAACGGTCAGCTCGTCAGCGTGGAAATCGATCTTTCCCAGATCGAAAATCTGCCTCAAGAATATTACGTGGAGACGTATTTAGCGGACGGCACCACCGCCGAAATGCTGAACAGGGCGTCGTATTATACCGTCGTCAACGGCATTGTCGAACATGTTGCCGAATAGGAGATTTCAAATGAAAAAATATCTTTTTTTAATTTTCGTTCTGGCGGCGGCGTGCTTTCTGGCCGCCTGCGGAAAATTCGGCGCGCCGACAAACCTCGCGTTTGAAGAACGCACGCTCACTTGGGACGAAGTTGCCAAAGCGAGCGGTTACATCGTGGATATCAACGGCACGGAATACGAAACGGCAGAAAACAGTTACACGCTTGCAGACGGCGTTTACGGCGTTCTCGATATGCGCGTGAAAGCGGTGTCGGGAGAAAAGGAAAGCGAATATTCCGAAACGCTGCGCAAGACCGTTACCTGGCAGCTCGGCGTTCCGCAGAACGTCGCGCAGGACGGGAACAGGATCAATTGGGACGAAGTCCCGTTTGCGCAGGGATATATCGTCAACGTCAACGGGGTACAGTATCCCGTTTCGGAAACGTATTATGATTACGCCGCAACCGAGCGCACGGAAGTCAAGGTGCTCGCGAAAGGCAATCTCGAGGGGACGTTGCTTTCTTCTGCATACAGCGAAACGCTGGTGCTGAAATATGCGCTCGCGACCCCCGCGGTAACGGTAAGCGGCACGGCGGTAAGCTGGAATGCGGTGGAGAACGCTTCCGTGTACGAAGTTTACGTAAACGGGGAAAAGATTGTCGAAACCGCCTCTACGGAATATGACTTCCGCTATCTGTACGTCGGTGAAATTTCGGTGTCCGTCAAAGCCGTTTCGGACGGCGAAGAATATCTCGATTCGACGCGCAGCGAGGAAGTTTCCGTCTATCTTGCAAAGGAAACGCTGTCTGCGCCGACCAATCTTCGCCTGGAGGATAAAACGCTCGTCTGGGACGCCGTGACGGGCGCAACGGGCTACACTGTGTTCAATAACGGGGAAGAGGTCGCTTCGGTTACGGAAAACCGTTACGAAATTCCGCAGGCGTTATTCGACGCGGATGTTTCCGAATTACAGGTGCGCGCCAATTCGACTCTGTTCGATTCGTCAATTCTGAGCGAAAAGTTCGGCGTCGGGCAGTTTTCGGAAGCGAATCCGAAAACCGTCGCTTCGGCGGAGGAATTCGCCGCCATGGAGCCGACGGGGCATTATAAACTGACGCAGGATATCGATATGAGCGCGGCGGCGAGCTTTGCGCTGTTCGAAGGCTCGCTTGACGGAAACGGATTTGCGTTGAAAAACGTAAAGGCGGCGGTGCTCGGTTCTCTCGTCGGCGCAAAGATTAAAAATCTCACCGTGGAGGCGGACGTCAATATCACTCTGACGGAAAACGGCGGGGCGTTCGGCGTGCTGGCTTGCACGGCAAGCGGTGCGCAGATCGAAAACTGTAAAATCAATGCGGACGCGGTCGTGCAATCGAATAACGGCACGGCGTATGTCGGCGGCGTCATCGGGGTGGTTGCCTATGCGAATATGACCTCGGTTTCCTTTGTCGGTACGTTGGAAACAAGTGATTGTACGGTCGGCGGACTCGTCGGAAAAACTTATAATCCCGTGCGCGCTTCCGAATGGAAGTATTGCTCGGCGGAAGCGGTTATTTCCGCCACGGGAGGAGAAGCGGTGTTCTGCGGCGGTTTTGTCGGACAGCTTACGGATAACTTCCTTACGATAAAGCAGAGCAAGGCGGACGTCACCGTTACGACGAGCGTTTCTTACAGTGGCGGATTTGTCGGCTACATGGGAACGGGCAGGGTGGAAGACTGTTATGCAAGTGGTTCGTTGACGAACGAAAACGAATCTCTCGCGCACGTAGGCGGCTTCATCGGGCGCATGGAAGGTTATAACAATAAAGTCGTTCGGTGTATATCCATGATGAGTGTCGCGGCGCAGAGCGGCGAGAAAATCAAAGTCGGCGGCTTTGTCGGCGTGACCGTGGGCGGAACGTATGCAACGGTTTACGAAAACTGCTTGTACGATAATACCCTCGCACCCATAGACCGCATCGGAAACGCCGATACGGGGCGCGGAGACGGCATTGCTGCGAAATCTTCGGAGGATATTAAAGAACTTTCTTACGAAAATGGTTTTGTCGAAACCGTATGGATTTTGGGCGGCGGCTCTTTGCCGATACTTGCATGGGAAGGTTGACGTTGCCTCCTATGCGGTTTGGTTTTTGCCCAAAAGAATTTACTTCGGGGCGCTTATTCAACCGCAAGGCGGACGGATTTAAAACCGTTAAGAAATGACGTTTAATAAAAAAAGGCAAAGATTGCATCAATCTTTGCCTTTTTCAGCCGTTATAAGGAAATCGCTCAGAATTTCGGGGACAGACGGAAATATTCGCATATGGCCGTTGCGAATTTCATCGCCGCGCGCGGCCCGTTTGCGGTGATTAACGAAGAATCGATTGTAACGTCTTCTGCGGTGTACTGCGTGTCTTTCATGAGCGACAGAAAGTTTGACGCGGGGTAGCACGTCGCCCTCTTTCCTTTTATAAATCCGTTTTTCGCGAGGACTACGGCGGGGGATGCGCAGATCGATGCCACGAGTTTGCCGTTTTCAAACGCGTATTTTAACGCTTCGATTACCTTTTTGTTTTCCGAAATATTCACCGCGCCGGGCATTCCTCCGGGAATAACGATTCCGTCATAATCGCGCATATCGAAATTTTCGGCAAGGCAATCCGCCTTTACGGTAATGTTGTGCGAACCGGTGGGGTAGTTCCCGCTGACCGAAACGATGTCGCACCCGATCCCCGCTCTTTTTAAGACGTCCGCCGGGGTAATGGCTTCTATCTCTTCTGTGCCGTCGGCAAAGATAACCGCTACTTTCAGCATTTTTCTATCTCCTTTTTCAGAAACGATTTAATCTTGTTTCAAACGGTTTTCCGTTTGATAAAATTATAATATTTTTTTCGTAAAAAATCAACGGCAACGAAAAAATATCGGCAAAAAAATTTTTCATTGCAAAATTTAAAAGTTTTTCTCTCAAACGCTTTACATTTGCGGACGAAATTGATAGAATATTAAAAGTAAATCGAATAGGGGTGTCGCCAAGCGGTAAGGCCACGGACTCTGACTCCGTCATTCGTTGGTTCGAATCCAGCCACCCCTGCCAGTTTTTGTCTTAAAAGAATCGAAAATCGGTACTTTTAAGGCCTTTTTTTATTGTATTCATTAAATCCTGAATACTTCTGAACCGGCTCTTCGGGTAAGCGGGGAGCAAATTGGGAAATTTTTGGGAAGTAAATTTTTGTTTTTCAAGACCGTTTTTATGACGATCTTTTTTCTTTACAAATCGTAGTTCACTTTTTCCGCTTCGGATAGAATATATTCCTTTGAATAGTCGGTATATCCTCTGTCCACAGCGGATGTTTTAACGTCTTTATCCCCCGAGTGTCCGTCCCAAAGCATAACGAGTTCAGGGTTTACGCCACATTCCTTGCACCGCGTAATAAATGTATATCTGAGTTCGTGCGGATGATGCTGGGGAAAAAGTCTTTTAAACGCGGAACGCAACTTGTAAATGTTTACGGTTCTGGCTTTTTCAAAATCGACAAAGTCTTGCACCTTTTTAAAAATAGGCGTAAAAGGTATGTATCGCAGAGTAACGTTTCTGCCCATACGTTCTTTGCTCGTTTCACATTCGAGCGTGTTGCCGTCAATAATCTTTAACGACGATAATTCGCTTTGCCTAAGCCCGAAATACAGCAAGACCAGCAAGGCTGAAGCAACATCGTCTTTCCTGTTACGGCAATATTCCACAAGCTTCTTTTCCTCTTCTTTCTTCAGCGCGCTACCTTTCTTACTCTCATGGTAAGGCAAGACGATCTTCTTCATCGGGGAAGCTAAATTGAAGTCCTCCACAGCCATATCGAAAATACAGTTCAGCATGAGTTTTAGTTTCTCCGCGGTCCTGTATTTCTCCGCCTCTACAAACTTAAACAAGTATTGTTGCACAAGCGGTCGATTAATCTCCGTAAGATACAGATGCCCGAAAGTCGGTCGAAGATCGACGGCAAACATACAAGAATATTCTTTAAATGTAGAAGGCTTAGTCGTCTGCTCTTTGAGCTTGAGCCATTCTTGGGCATACTCCGCAAAAAGAACATTCTTCGCAGTCCGACGCTGCGGGGCGGATACGGGTATGTCCTGTACCTCCGCCTGACCTATCAACTTCTCAATGAATTTCTTTTTCATCGTATCGAAGTCTTTGGATGCAACTTCTATATTATACCCATTTCTGCGGTAACGAGCCTGAAAAAGCCCCCTATAATAGCGGAACTTTACGATTCTGTTGTCATAAATAAAAGTTTTTTGAAAAGATTTCGGCATAGATTCCAACTCCTTTTTTGTAAAAGATAGTGTGCCGGTCTTTTCTTCTTCCGATACTTCGTTCTCCTTTTTGCCTGATACAGCGGATAAAACTTTTTCAGAACCAGCCAACGACCTTAGCGTTTCCAAAGTGATGGAGTCGGCAGCGAGTTTGAGAATCATCGCTGCGAGATCGATTTGGTCGTTGTTTGTGTTCTTAATAAACTGTAACAGGTCAGTCAATTGCTTTTGTTGCATATACCTCCCGTTTCGTGATAGCAGAATTATATCACACACTCACGAAAAACACAAGTTTTATTGAAAAATAGGATATGATCGCAATACGCAAGTTCTTTGCGTATTAAAGAATAGTCGAATATTTTCTGTACGTCCTTCCGAAATATTATTGTTCATTTAGATAATAAATTGTTATCCTTTATATTTCTTATCTCTGAAACATCGTTCCCGAAACGCTGTCTTTAGTGTATAAGTTTTTGAAGCTGTGCTTTTGAACATGACAGTTTTTCTTCTGGAAAGTTTATTCAACTAAATGCGCAATCACCACACGTTGCAAACATTTGTTTGCTTTTACGTATCTACTATACCACATCAAATTTTAAAATGGAAGACACCTAGGGGATACAAATGAGCTACTTTTGAGTAACCAAAGGTATACTTTAGGGATACTAAAGTAGGTTTTACAGCCATTTTAAGGGTACTTGCAGATGATATGAAAAAGTTCCTTTCACTATCTCAAGTACACTTTTAAGCAGATGTCCACGGTCTAGAGCAAAAAAAGTTTAAAACTTAAAAAAATTTTTCTGCAAGCCCTTTTTCATTTCTTTCGATTACAAAGATTTCAGAATATCCTCGCGCATACACGCGCACGCGCGTTCTTGTATCAAAGACAAGCACACGTCTCATCGTCAAATGCACTATAAAACTCAAAGTCGACAATTTTTGTCGACTTTGAAAATCTTTTTTATTTTATAAAGTTTTTTAGATAAAACATCCGGCGATTTTAAGATATTTTCTTTGCATACTCTGTCTTCTGCGCCAGATCGTAGACCTGTTCACTTTCAGTAGCTTTGCGGTTTTCACGGGTCCTGCCTTTTGCATATAGCAGTTCAACACTTCTTTCTCGCCTTTTGTAAGATGCATTTTTCTTACGAGTTTTTCCGCTTTGTCGAATTGCTCTTCGCTTTCCGCTTCTTCGATACACGGGATTTCTTCTTCCATCTTGTAAGGGATATATGTTTGGTTGTTCAGCATATTCTCCATATTGTACAAATAACTGTTGATTACGTTATAACAAGCGTTCTTTATCGTCATCTTCTTTCCCTTGTGGATAATTTCATCTGTGATTTTCTTTCCCATATACCCGCATAAAAAGCAAGCTGCAGTCTGGATAAGGTCATACCCTTCGGATAACTGATGATGGATATCCGTTCTTCTGAAAATATCCTTGTAAAGCGATCTTTGCATTTGAATGAAAAGCTTTCCCGTATAGGGAACGATTGACCTTAAAGCCTGCATAGCGATAAGCTCGCTTAAAATAAGGACGTTGGACGGAGTAATCACCGTCTCGACACTCGGTCTGACTTTTTCTCTATCGCTTTCTCTGGCCCATGTTAAAGCCGTCAAAGAGCATTCTTCAACCTTAACACCTGTTTTCCTCGTTTCCTGTTTCTTCATTTTCTTAACCTCCCGAATGATTCGCCGTTTTCGGCAA
>CALVXL010000042.1 GCA_944369635.1 uncultured Clostridia bacterium | reverse complement strand
CGGGTAGCAAGTAAACGGTGCGGGACTGGCAGGTCGTTTAAATACGCATTTATGCGTATGCCGGAATAGTTAGGGCTTATTGCCCGAAAATGAAAAACCACCAGATAGGCTGGTGGATATTTATTTTCTGAACTTTTCTGTTTTCGCCGCGTTTGTTGCGAACTTTTCAGATAATTATTTATCGGAAAATAACGGGAAACGGGTATTGACAGAAGTTTTCTTTCATTATATAATATAGGCAACCACGAAAAAGGAGGAAATTCAGTGTGAGAAGTGTGGTGAACCATGCCGTTTACGGCGAAATTGTCTATGATGAAAGCCTTACGGGGAAAAAGAAGCTTTTTTTCAACGGCAAGGAGTTGCAAAGTTCGGGCAAAAACACTTATGTTACCGCCGACGGCGAAAAGGTGTTTTTACACGGTAGTCTGCTTTCGGGCGTCAGGTTGACGATTAAAAGCGAAAACATACAGGTTGTTAAGGCGCCTGCATGGTACGTGTATTTGCTGGCGGTGTTGCCGTTTGTACTCATCATCGTCTGGGGCAACAGCGTCAAGTTGTGTTCCATTGTGCCCGTAGTCGGCGGTCTGATCGGGGGCATGATCAGCGCCGTTATGGCGGTTATTAGTTTTATCCTCATGACGAAAGTAAAATCGGTCTGGCTGAAACTGTTGATCGGCATCGGTTTTCTCGCGGCAACGTTTCTGGTCTGCGCCCTCATCGGATATGCGATGCTCAGCATCGCCGCGGCGGTAGCGTAAATCGTAAAAAAATAAAAATGGCGACGGTTATCCGCCGTCTTTTTTTGTTAAGCTTATCTTTGCGGAATTGCGTTCGTCTCATTTCCCGTTTTTTTCCTTTCCGTTCTTTTCCGCGCGAGTTCTTTACATTTTGCCTTCGTTATGGTAAAATAATAAATAATTCGCTTTAAAAAACACAAAATAGTAAAAAAGGTCGGAGAAAAAATGATCGATAAACGCACGGGAGAACTTCTCAATCTGCTCAACGGCTATTGTGCGGGCGGTTCTTATAAAATACTTTCGGTGGGCGAACTGCTGGCGGGACTTCCCAAAAAACTCGGCATGGACGAGGACGCGCTCCGCGAAAGCCTGAAAGTCTTGCAGGAACACGAATATATCCGCGTCAAATACGAGGACGAAACGGAATTCTGCCTTTGCACTTTGCCGAAAGGCAGGCTTTTATATGAAAATAAGGCGGAGGCGCGGGAAGAAAACGTAAAAGCGCGGCGCAGTTATTTCGCGTCCGCATTTTTCGGCGCGTTCTTCGGCAGTGCGGCGGCGATCGCTATAGCCGCGATTTTGTACGTTTTATTTTTCAGATAAGGAAAAAACATGCTCACGAAAAACGAAGATAAAATCATGTTTGCCGTATATTCCGCCTGTAAGGAAAAATCCTGCGCGCTTTTGAGTCCCGACGACATTCTGACCATGGCGGGGGTGCGGGGCGTCGTTTCCTACGACGCGCTCGATAAAATTCTGGAAGCGCTGGAATACGACGATTATTTCGATCTTATTCTTTCCGATCGCAGGGGAGAAAAGGTCTATTGTATCACCTTGCACGAAAAAGGACAGGGATATAAGCGGCAAAAGACCATTGTCAAACGCAATCTGGAATTCAAACTCGCCATCGCCGTGGGCGGCGCGTTGGTCAGCTTTGTCATCGGTTTGATTTTGAAGGCGATTTTTACGTGAGTCTTTTATTTAAGGCAAACATTTGTTTGACATAATGCGTCGGCGGTGGTAAAATAAAAAAGCATATGGAAGAGAGAAAATTTATATTACATTCCGAATATCAGCCGACGGGCGATCAGCCGCAGGCCATCGAAAAACTGACCGAAGGCATTTTGGACGGGCTGGACACGCAGGTGCTTTTGGGCGTTACGGGCAGCGGAAAAACCTTCACGATGGCGAACGTCATCAAAAACGTCAACCGCCCGACGCTGGTCATCGCGCACAATAAAACGCTGGCGGCGCAGCTTTGCAACGAATTCAGAGAATTTTTCCCCGAAAACAGGGTGGAATATTTCGTTTCCTATTACGATTATTATCAGCCGGAATCTTATATTCCGTCTACCGATACTTATATCGAGAAAGATCTTGAAGTAAACGACGAGATCGATAAATTGAGAAATTCCGCCACCTGTTCGCTGGCGGAACGGAGCGATTGCATCGTCGTCGCGTCGGTATCGTGCATATACGGGTTAGGCGCGCCGGAGGAATTTTTCCGCCTGGCGGTATCGATCCGCGTGGGCGACGAGCTCGAACCCGCCGAACTTATGCGGCGGCTCGTTGCCATCCAATATACGAGAAAGGACGTGGATTTTTCCCGTTCTTCTTTTCGTGTGCGGGGGGATACCGTGGATATCTTTCCGTCGTCGAATACGGAAATCGTCATTCGCGTGGAGTTTTTCGGCGATACGGTGGATCGCATTTGCGAAACGGAGTTTGTTTCGGGCAAAGTCGTTTCCGAACTGAAACATACCGTCATTTTCCCCGCAAGCCATTACGTGGTGGCGCAGGAAAAGGCGAAAGTCGCGCTCACGCACATCGAGCACGACCTGGAAGACGAGGTGCGCGCGTTCCGCGAAAGCGGCAAGCTTTTAGAAGCGCAGCGCCTGCAGCAGCGTACGTCTTACGATATCGAAATGATCAACGAAATCGGCTTTTGCAAAGGCATAGAAAACTATTCCCGTTATTTCGACGGCAGGAATATCGGCGAACCGCCTTTCACGCTGATGGACTATTTTCCCGATAATTTTCTCGTCATGATCGACGAAAGCCACATGACCATTCCGCAGATCAGAGCGATGTATCACGGCGATCTGTCGAGGAAGAAAAACCTCGTCGAATACGGTTTCCGCATGCGCTCGGCGTACGACAACCGCCCGCTTACCTTTGAGGAATTCAATGCCAAGTTGCCGCAGCTCATCTGCGTTTCGGCAACGCCCGCGGAATACGAACTGGGGCGCGCGGGGCAGGTGGTGGAGCAGCTGATCCGCCCGACGGGTCTGCTCGATCCCACCGTGGAAGTGCGCCCGACAAAAGGACAGATCGACGACGTGCTGGTGGAAATTCATAAAGAGGTCGCGGCGGGCGGCAGGGTGCTCATCACTACCCTCACCAAAAAGATGGCGGAAAGCCTTACGGAATATTTAAGCGAAAACGGCGTGCGCGTACGGTATATGCACAGCGATATCGATACGTTGGAGCGTATCGACATCATAACGGGACTGAGAAACGGCGACTTCGACGTGCTGGTCGGCATCAACTTGCTCCGCGAGGGGCTGGACTTGCCCGAAGTGCGGCTGGTCATCATTCTGGACGCCGATAAGGAAGGTTTTTTGCGCAGCGAAACGGCGTTTATTCAGACCATCGGCAGAGCGGCGCGAAACACCGAAGGGCGCGTCATCATGTATGCCGACGTGATGACGGGCAGTATGAAACGCGCTATCGACGAGACGGAGCGCAGGAGAAAAATTCAAAGCGAATATAACGCGGCGCACAACATCGTGCCGAAAACCATCATCAAAAAGGTCGTCAACACCATCGAGATCACGCACAAGGCGGACAGGACGAAGGATATCAAGATGAAGGATATCCCCGCCGAAATCGAAAAGCTGAAGGGATTGATGAAGGTCGCCTCTGCGCAGCTCGATTTTGAACAGTGTATCGAGATCCGCGAGACGATAGCGAAACTGAAAGCGAAGATGCGCAAGGCGCAGGGGTAATAATTATATGCCGCGGCAGAAAATTGCCGCGGCATTACAGAGAAAACACGCGCCGTAAAGGCGCGTCAAAGGTACGGACAGGCAGGAAAAATGCAACAGTATATAACGATCAAAGGCGCAAGAGAAAACAATTTAAAAAACATAAATCTGCAGATTCCGCGGGATAAACTTGTGGTGTTTACGGGGCTTTCGGGCAGCGGAAAGTCCACGCTGGCTTTTGAAACCATCTTTGCCGAGGGGCAGAGGCGGTATGTGGAAAGCCTTTCTTCCTATGCGCGGCAATTCCTCGGGCAGATGGAAAAGCCGGACGTGGACAGCATCGAAGGGCTTTCTCCCGCGATTTCCATCGACCAGAAGACGACTTCGCGCAACCCGCGTTCCACCGTGGGCACGGTGACGGAAATTTACGATTATTTCCGTCTGCTTTTCGCGCGCGCGGGCGTTCCGCACTGTCCGAAGTGCGGCAAGGAAATTCGCCGTCAGACGGTGGACGACATCGTCGATCGCGTAACGGAGAGCGGCGCGGGCAGCAAGATCATCGTCAAAGCGCCCGTCGTGCGGGGCAGAAAGGGCGAATATTCCAAACAGCTCGAAGGCTACCGCAAGTCGGGTTACGTCCGCGTGGAGGTGGACGGCTCGATATATGATCTGGGCGAGGAAATCAGACTCGATAAAAACATCAAACACAGTATCAGCGTGGTCATCGACAGGCTGATCGTCAAAGAGGGCGTCGTCAAGCGCCTGACCGACAGCATAGAAAGCGCGCTCCGCCTCGCCGACGGGCTGGTTCAGGTGGAAATCAACGGGGAAAACGAACTGTTTTCCACCAATTACGCTTGCCCCGACTGCGGAATCAGCATCGAGGAAATCGAGCCGCGGCTCTTTTCCTTTAATAATCCGTTCGGGGCGTGTCCCGTTTGCCACGGGCTGGGCTTCAAGCAGGAGATCGATCCCGCGCTCATCTGCCGCGATCCCGAAAAGAGCCTGAGGCAAGGCGCGATGACCATTTCGGGGTGGAATCTCGATACGGGCAAGATGAGCGAAATGTATTTTTCCGCGTTGGCGAAACATTACGGATTTTCCCTCGACACGCCCGTCAAGGATCTGCCTGAAAACGTCATTCACATGTTATTGTACGGCAACGGCGGCGAAAAAATCCAGATGGAGTATAAAACGCACACCTTTTCGGGCAGTTACAGCAGTTCGTGGGAGGGGATCATTCCCAACCTCAGCCGCCGCTACCGCGAGACGACCAGCGATTTCACCAAAATGGAGATCGAGCGGTATATGACCAGCATTCCCTGCGACGAATGCCACGGCAGAAGGCTGAAAAAGGAAGCGCTCGCCGTCACGGTGGGCGGAAAGAATATCGCCGAACTCACCGAAATGTCCGTCGATAAGCTGTATGAATTTTTGGAACATCTCACGTTCAGCAAGACGGAAGCGCTTATCGCCGCGCCGATCTTAAAAGAAATCCGCGCGCGGTTGCAGTTTCTCATCGACGTGGGGCTTTCCTATCTTACGCTCGCGCGAAGCGCGGGTTCGCTTTCCGGCGGCGAGGCGCAGAGGATTCGCCTTGCCACGCAGATCGGCAGCGGGCTGACGGGGGTGTTGTATATCCTCGACGAACCGAGTATCGGGCTTCATCAGCGCGACAACGAAAAACTTCTCAACACCCTGAAACATCTGAGAGATCTGGGCAACACTCTGATCGTCGTGGAGCACGACGAGGACACCATGCGCGCGGCGGACTTCCTCGCCGATATCGGCAGGTGCGCGGGGGTGCACGGCGGCGAGGTCGTCGCCACGGGCACGGCGGAAGAGATCATGAAAAATCCGCTTTCCATTACGGGTGATTTCCTCGCGGGCAGGCGGAAAATAGAGGTGCCCGCGGTGCGCAAGCGTCCCGACGGCAGATGGCTGAAAGTCGTCGGCGCGCGGCAGAACAATCTGAAAAACATCACGGTAAAATTTCCCGTGGGACTCATTACGGCGGTCACGGGAGTTTCGGGCAGCGGAAAGAGCTCGCTTGTCAACGAGATCATCTATCCCGAACTCGCTTCAAGGTTGAACGGCGCAAAGCTCCGTCCCGGGGCGTTCGACAGGATCGAGGGCATGGAATATTTCGATAAAGTCATTGCCATCGATCAATCGCCCATCGGCAGAACGCCGCGCAGCAACCCCGCCACCTATACGGGAGTGTTTTCGGCGATACGCGATTTATTTGCCGCCACGCCCGACGCAAAGGAACGCGGCTATAAGTCGGGGCGCTTTTCCTTCAACGTCGCGGGCGGACGGTGCGAAAACTGTTCGGGCGACGGCATCATCAAGATTGAAATGCACTTTTTACCCGATATTTACGTGCCTTGCGAGGTCTGCCACGGCAAGCGCTACAACCGCGAAACGCTGCAGGTGAAATACAAGGGCAAGAGCATCAGCGACGTGCTGGAAATGACGGTGGACGAGGCGGTGGAATTTTTTGCCAACCTGCCGTCGATTTACAATAAAATCAAAACGTTGCAGGACGTGGGGCTGGGGTATATCCGCCTTGGACAGTCCTCGACCACGCTTTCGGGCGGCGAGGCGCAGCGCGTGAAGCTCGCGACCGAACTTTCCAAACGCCCGACGGGAAAGACGCTTTACATTCTCGACGAACCGACTACGGGTCTGCATTCCTACGACGTGCAAAAACTTTGCGCCATTCTCGCCCGCTTGCGGGAGGGCGGAAATTCCGTTATCGTCATCGAACACAATCTCGACGTCATCAAGACGGCGGACTACATCGTCGACATGGGACCCGAAGGGGGCGACGGCGGCGGAACGGTCGTGGCGGAGGGCTCGCCCGAAGAGGTCGCGCTCGTCGAAGAGAGCCGCACGGGCGTGTTCCTGAAAAAAATTCTCCGCGTTTAAAAACGGAGCAGACGAAAAATATTTTAAAAAATTTAAAATTTTTTCGGAAAAGTCCAATAAAACGAATCGCAAGATTGTTTAATAAGCGAAACAGTTGAAGGGGTAGACTGTGAATAAAATCAAACTCAACGCGTATGCCGTGCGGATGAAGCACGGCGACGAACACGCGTTCGCCGTCATCTACGAAAGCACGAAAAAAGGCGTCTTTTCCTATATTTATTCCATCACGGGCGATTACGCGGTGGCGGAGGAATTGATGCAGGATACATACGTGAAGGTAAAACAGAATATCTCTTCGTTTCAGGAAGGCAACTTTTCCGCATGGGTCATCCAGATCGCGCGCAACCTCGCGTATAACCACGTGAAGCGCGCTTCGCGGGAGATCTATACCGACGATTACGCTCCTTTCGAGCGGGGCGGCGGATACAGGATAGACGAGGAAAATTCTCCCGTACTCACGGCGGTGAAAGCCGTGCTGAGGGAGGAGGAAGCGCAAATCGTCATTCTGCACGTAGTGGGCGGCTACAAGCACCGCGAGATCGCGGAGCTTGTCAAAAAGCCCATAGGAACGGTTACCTGGACGTATAAAAACGCGATCGCTAAACTCAAAGCTTATCTCGAAGCGGAGGCGCAACGGTGAAAAACAAGGATATTTTCAAAAAACTGAATGCCGAATTCGACCGCATCACTCCCGAAATGAGCGATAAGGTGAAAAACGAGCCGATCCGCGTTGCGGAGAAAGAAACGGCGGAAGAACGCGTTTACGCTTCGGCGGGCGCGGGCGGCGGAAACGTTCCCGTTTATCGCCGTCCGAAAGTATTGATCGCCGCTGCGGCGGCGCTCGTCGTCCTCGCGCTGGCGTTGACGTGTATTCTTATTCCGCTTACGCAAAGAAGAACGAATTATATGCTCAGCGACAGCTATATCACGATGACCACTGCCGATGCGGGCGTATCGCTGCAAAGCAACGTAAAGGGCAAAAACAATCTTTCGCCGCGCGCGGCGGGCGGACCTGCCGACATCAGCTTTTCCATCGTTTCGGACAGCGAGGGGAAAGTCGTCAAGGTTATCGGCGGCAACCGCGAATCGGAAATCGTGCTGGCGGGGCTTTCCGCTTCTCAGTCGATTTCAGGCATGAGCGTGGACGAGGCGGTGAATGCGCTTTCGACGGCGACGGGTGCGCTCGGATATTATACGGCGGATCGCGCGCTTCGTTTTTCCACCATCAGCGCGCGGGGCGAGCAGGTTGCGACGGATATCGCCGCAAACATCAAAACGGAAGCCGAATCGGCGCTTGCCGGTGCAACGGTGGTTTCCGTTGTATCGGATAAGGCGGCGTTGCAGGCTTCGCTCGGCGTGACGGGGGAATATTCCCTCGAAGAACTTCTGGCTCTTGCCGCAAAGCAGGAGGGATATCTCGAAGAAACGGCCCATCATCTGTATCAGTCGGGCGGCGGGGCGCTGTATAACGCTTATCTTTTCGAACTCCTCGAGGAATATATCGATTTGCTGGAAGACAGGCAGGAGGCGTTTGCAGAACTTTACGAAGTTTACGACGAAATCAAAGGCGAGCTCGGCTGGTTTTCCGAAGAAGTGCTGATCGACGGAATGCTCAATCCCGATATCGACCTCGACAGAGGGCTCAAAGAAGATTTTAACGACGCGCTTTCCGAATGTGCGGAAACGTTGCTCGTGCCGCAGACCGACGACGAATTGAAACTCTTATACCGTTTCTATTCCGCTTTGGATTTCGACCTTCTCGAAGACATTTTGGAAAAGTTTGAAGATACCGTGGTTAAAATTTCCGACGTGTATGAGGAGATCAAAACGGCGGTGAGCGGTTTGGTGGGCGAATGGAAAGACATGTTCGACAAGATCGGCGCGGAGTGGGAAGAACTCAGCGGCGGCGTGGGCGCTTCCGGTTTTTCCGATCCGGAGGATTATATCGAACAGATGACAAAGCGCTTCGAAAGGGAATTCGAAAAACTTATGGGTAGATAATACACACTCCATTATATCTCCAACTATATTGCTTCACCGTGCCGCCCGGTTTCGGGCGGCACGGTGATTTTAAATAAGAAAGCATATATGATAAGAAAGCACATAGGAAAATTTTTGTTATTTATATTTATGTTTATTTTCAATTCCGCAGAGGAAAAAGTGCGTTGAAAAAATTTTTTGTGAAAATACAAAAAACTTTTTGTTTTCTCCAATAAAACGCCTTCGCCGATTGTTTAATAAGCGAAAAGAAAATCAAAAGCCCTTTGAGGAGAGGGCGTGAAGAGGAGAGATACTATGAAAAAGTTATCGATTATTGTGGCATTTGTGGTTATGGTAACCGGACTTGCGGCGGTGATGTCGGCGTGTAACACCGGCAAAGCCAACGCGCAGACTTATGTGGCGATGGATATCAATCCTTCCGTGGAATTCGTTCTGGACGAAAACGACAAGGTCATCGCGGTTAAGGCGGCGAACAGCGACGCGGAAATTCTGCTCTACGGCGCGGAGGGCATCGTCGGCGCGCAGATCGAGGACGCAAGCAAACGCGTAGCGGAACTCGCCGTGAAATACGGGTTCGTTTCGGCGGAAAATTCCACCATCAACGTGACCGTTACGGGGAAATCGGCGGACAAGGAAGGGAAGATTCTGGCGAAGATCGACGCGAGCTTCACCGCGGCGTTTTCCGATACGGGGCTGAACATCACCATCGTTACCAACGGGGGCGTGCTGCTCAACGCGCGGTTGGAAAATCTCAAGGCGCAGTATCCCGACAACGCGGATATTCAGGCGCTTACGCCCGGAAAGTTCCGTCTGGTGGAAGCGGCGATGAGCGTGGATAAAACCCTTACGGTGGAAGCGGCCGCGGCAATGACGCCGCATCAGCTCAGCGAAATTCTGTACGAATCGGAAAAATATCATCTGGAAGTCCTTTCCGAAAGTTTTGAAGAAGCGTACGAAGAGCTGAAACTCAAATTCGAACAAAACAAGGACGTTCTGCTCGACACCGCCTATCTTACGCTTATGGATAACGGGATTCAAAAGGCCGCCAAGGCGGGCGAATACGTTGCGCTGAAAACGGCTTACAGGGCGATCGAATATATCGAGGAAATCAAAGGCGAAATCAAACCCGTGCTGACCGACGAGCAGCTGGCAAAAATCGCGGAAGCCGTCAATCAGAACGCCGATGAATTCATAGCGGGCGTCAAAGCCTACGGCGAGGCAACGGAGGACGCTGTGGAAGACTATCTCGAAAGAATATACCGCAATTTGAGCGAAGCGGAACGCGATGCGCTGGAGGACGTTTACGAGGCGGCGGAAGATCTCATCGAAGAGATGGAAGAAGCCATGGAAACCATAGCGTCGGAAGAGCTTGCCGAAATCAGAAACGCGCTTGCGCCCATCGCGGAATATCTGTCCGTTGAAATCGATAAGATCAAGGACTACGACGATCTGGAAGATTACGTGCTCGACAAGATCGAAGACAGGATCGAAGAGGTGGAAGACTGGTTCGACGAGAATCTGACAAAGGAAGAAAAACAGGAAATCGCCGACGCGAAAAAAGCGATGCAAGATAAGATCGCGGAGCTTCAATCCGAGTTCGAACAGGCGGTTGCCGACCTTAAGGATCAGGTAGGCAAGGAGCTGAAAAACCGTCAGCAGGAGCGCGAAAGGCGCGCGGCGTAAAACACGTAACGCATATTGAGAAAGAAGCGGCAAAATTCTTTGCCGCTTCTTTCTTTTACGGGGTATTCCGCGGCGAATAAAAGCGCTTATTTAAGCAAGTTGACAAATTTTCGTTTTTTTAGTATGATAACAATATCAACTTAAAAAGCGCGCCGTTCAGGCGGAAGCGGGGGCGGTATCATGTTGCCGATCGACAGATTAAGCAAAGTCGCAAAATTTCTTCATCTCAAAGGGTATGTGAAGCGCACGATAGAAAAACCGAAGCGCGGAACGAAACATTTCGAACCCGGAAAATTCAAAAACTTAAACGCCGTCGGTTTCGATATCGACGGCTTTGCCTGCGTTACCGCGGATAACGGCGACGCGGCGGTGCACGCCTTGTTTCTCCATGGCGGAGCATACGTTTCAGAAGGTCTGATTCTGCACCGCGTTTTTATGGAAAAACTCATAAAAAACCACAATTTTCGCGTAACGTATATCGACTATCCGCTCGCGCCGGAGCACGGCGCGGCGGAAACGCAGGCCGTCGTGCTGAAAGCGTATCGGTATCTGCCGGAAAAATATACCTCCGATCGGGTCGTGTTTTTACGCGATTCCGCGGCGAATAAAAGCGCTTATTTAAGCAAGTT
>CALVXL010000041.1 GCA_944369635.1 uncultured Clostridia bacterium | reverse complement strand
CAAAGACGTCGATATTCTTTTGCTTTTTGAAATACGGCAAAGCCTGATCGGAAGATCTTAAATTCAAAAGTCCGCGCTTTTCCGCTTCCTTCGTCCATTCGTCGCTGTAATTATTGCCGTTAAAGATAATGCGCTTATGCTCCCTGATGGTCTTTGCGACGAGGTCGTTGAGCGATTTCATGAAGTCATTTGCATTTTCCAGCACGTCGGCAAACTGTTCGAGTTCTTCCGCGACGATGGTATTGAGGATAAGGTTGGGACCCGATACCGAAAAAGACGATCCGAGCATACGGAATTCAAACTTGTTCCCCGTAAACGCGAACGGCGACGTGCGGTTGCGGTCGGTGGTGTCCATCGGAAAATCGGGCAGAGAATCCACGCCCAGTTTCAGAACTTTTTTCGCCTTAGCCGCAGGGTTTACGCCCTTATCGATGGCGTCGATGATCTCGCCGAGCTCCTCGCCCGTAAAGATCGAGATGATGGCGGGAGGCGCTTCGTTGCCGCCCAGGCGGCAATCGTTGCCCGCGCTCGAAACCGAAACGCGCAAAAGATCCTGATACTCGTCCACCGCCTTGATGACCGCCGCGAAAAACAGCATGAACTGTGCGTTTTCGTAAGGCGAGTTGCCCGGTTCAAGCAGATTTACGCCGTTATCCGTTGCAAGCGACCAGTTATTGTGTTTGCCGCTTCCGTTCACGCCCGCAAAGGGCTTTTCGTGCAGCAAGCACGCGAGATTATGCTTGCGTGCAAGTTTGCGCATAAATTCCATCGTCAGCTGATTGTGGTCGGTGGCGATGTTGGTGGAAGCGAAGATCGGCGCGAGTTCGTGCTGCCCCGGCGCGACTTCGTTATGTTCCGTTTTGGCGTAAACGCCGAGTTTCCAAAGCTCTTCGTCCAGCTCTTTCATAAACGCCGCCACGCGGGGTTTGAGGGTGCCGAAATAATGATCGTCGAGTTCCTGTCCCTTCGGAGGCTTTGCGCCGAAAAGCGTTCTTCCCGTGAGCCTTAAGTCCTGTCTTTTCAGATATACTTCCCGATCGATGAGAAAATATTCCTGTTCGGGTCCGACGGTGGGAATCACCCGCTTTACCGAAGTATTGCCGAACAGCCTTAAAATGCGGAGCGCCTGCTTATTAAGCGCGTCCATCGAGCGCAGAAGCGGCGTCTTTTTATCGAGCGCGTGCCCGCTGTAGGAGCAGAACGCCGTGGGAATGCAGAGGGTGTTATCCTTGATGAACGCGTAGGAAGTGGGATCCCAGGCGGTGTAGCCGCGCGCTTCGAACGTGGCGCGAAGTCCGCCGGATGGAAAACTCGACGCGTCCGGTTCGCCTTTAATGAGTTCCCTGCCCGAAAATTCCATGATGACGCTCCCTTCGTTTTTGATCGCGATAAAGGAATCGTGTTTTTCCGCGGTGATACCCGTCATCGGCTGGAACCAGTGCGTAAAATGCGTAGCGCCCTTTTCGATCGCCCAGTCTTTCATTGCGTTTGCCACCACCATGGCCACGTGCGGTTCCAAAGGCGTGCCCTCGTCGATAGTGTGGCGCATCGCCTTATAGGTTTCCTTGGGCAGTTTTGCGCGCATCACTTCGTCGTTAAAGACGTTTTCCGCAAAAATTTCGGGAATTTTCATTTATGTTCTCCTGTATATAAATATCTTTCAGTATATCGCTTTTTGCGAATTTTGTCAATTTATCAGCCCTTTCGACATGAGTTTTTTCGCCAGAATTTCCGCCGCGGCGGCGCAGATTTCCGCACAAGGACGCTTTTTATAATATTCCGCCGTCCTTTTCTCCGGCACGAAGCTTTCCTTGCCGCTCACGCCCAGAAGTTCGCGGCAGACGATACTGCCGTTGATCTCTTTGAATTTTTCCGCCATATCCTGTATATCGGCGTACAGATTCTTTTTGCCGTCAAAGTCTTTCGGGTCGTCGTATCCGCACGCACAGCCGTACACGAACGTAAGGGCGCTGAATGCGCCGCAAACCTCCCTCAGCCTGCCGAATCCGCCGCCGAACGCGGAAACCGCTTTTAAAACGGCTGCTTCACTCATGCCGATCACGTCCGAAAAAGCCAGCGCCACCGACTGCGCGCAATTATAACCTTTCAGAAAATTTTGTTTCGCACTTTCGCTTCTGTTCATAAAAGTTTACTCAGATAATATACGGGCAGAGCCGACCAGCCGTGGCACAAACTTCCCGCGCCGCCGAAGTCCTCCGCGCCCTTTTCCGTTTCCCAGAACGTCGTCGCGCCCTTTTTCAGCATGGAAAGATAACGCGTTTCGATATCTTGCAAAATATAGTTTTTGTACGTATCGCCGAAAGAAAGCAACGCGTCGTAGAAAAATGTGCGCATGGAAAGCGTTACGTCGACGAGCGTATCGTCTTTTGTGATTTTTTCCGCCAGTTTTTCATCTCCGAGCCCGACCAGAAGCGCGAACGCGTTTCCCAAACGGCTGTATTTTTCGCCCTCGGTGGAAAGGCGGTATAACCCTTTTTCTTCGTTATAAAAAATCTTTTTTACGGCTTGCAACGTGCGCGCACCGTCGAACTTTTCCCCGACGAGCCGCGCGTAAATGCCGCGGGCATAGACATACATGCAATTGAGCAGCAGATCGTAACGCTTTTTATACCCGTCCGCCGCATTGCGCCCGATCTCGTTTGCGTAGGAACTTCCGTCGCTCCACTCGTAAAAATTCCAATAAGGCGCGGGAAAACTTGCAATCAAGCCGTTTTCCTCCACGCGGGAATCGAAGGTTTCTACGATTTTACATAGCGTTTCTCCCACTTCTTTTAAAATACTCTTATCCTTCGTATGCGCGATATATTCGCTGACCTGAACGGGATACACGAGCGAGAAAAACGGAATGGGATAATCGATACCGCCCGGAAAACACAGGCTCAAAAGCCCGTCCTTGCGCAACCCCTTCGATATGTAAACGAGGTTCGCGCGCTGATAAGCGTGCCCGTAAAAGGCATAATATCCGCACAGCATCTGATTGCGGCTGTCCATGGTGTAAAGCGCCTGCTCCCGCCACGGGCAATCTTCGTAATGCTCGTGCATGCACTGCTTTAAGGTGTATACGCAGGTATCGTAGATTTTCTGCAGGTTTTTGTTTTCGAACCTGCGGCCGATGCGCCGCACGGGATATTCCACGGGACGAATGCCCGCGTACAGGATTTCGGTATCGGGCGCGCAGAAAATTTCCAGATATCTGCCCGCAATCCTGCGGAAAGTATTGACGTAATCGTTTCTGCCCTCCGCGGCGATATATTCTAATGAAAAATCCCTGCCCGCGATCAGACGAGGCACTTTGCCGTCTTTTAAATGTTCGCCGTATGCGACGGTAATCTTCTGCTTTTGCACGCTTTTTAAAGACAGATCCAGAAATCCGACCGTTTCGCGCTTCATGTCGACGAGAAAGCCGCTTTCCGTGCGCGTGATACGCGCCTCCCTGCGGGCGAGCATACGGGGCGCGAAGGTCTTGCGAAGGTGCGCTTCGGGCTGCGCCGAAAGTACGCGGCTCTTTT
>CALVXL010000040.1 GCA_944369635.1 uncultured Clostridia bacterium | reverse complement strand
CCCGGGTATATTTTCGTCGGATGGAGCAGAACGGAAGACGGCGAAGCGGAGGTTTCTATAGGCGAACTTTCTGTCGCGGCGGACGGAACTACGTTTTATGCCGTGTGGGCAGAGCAAGTAAATAATTAATGAGGCTCAGGGATATATATGAAAAAGAGAAATGGTTTGTTTTTGACGATTCTGTCGGCAGTGCTGGCAATTTCCGCAATGTTTATACTGACTGCTTGCGGCGGTAAATCCTTAAATTCGGTTTCTATCGGAAGAAACGATATGCCTCGCCTGAATTATGTGCAGGGGCAGGATCTGGATCTGTCTGAAGGCGTTCTGACGTTGGAATACAGCGACGGTACGATTGAAACCCTTCCGCTGGATTCGGATGAGATTTCCGTTTCCGGTTATGATGCAAACCTTACCGGAAAACAGACGGTTACCGTGTCTTATAAAGATGTTGCCACAAGTTTTGAGGTTTCCGTCATTGCCAGAGTTACCGTAGTCAACGCGCAGACCGTTTATTACGTAGGCGAGACGTTGGACACAAGTAAAGGCAGTATATCCGTCGCTAATGACGATGCTTCGACCTATCAGGTATATTTTTCCGACGCATCGATCAGTTTTCAGGGCTTTGACTCCAGTAAAGCGACGGATAAACAGACGATCACCGTGATTTATACGAAGGACGGAACGGAATATAAGGGAAGCTTTGACATAACGGTTTATACCACGGACAATGCAAAGCTTACGCCTTTTATCAAAACAAGTTATTATACGCACGAAAAGTTCCGTATGAACGGCGCGTACATAACCTACAGCAACGGCAACCCGTCGCAGAATAAGAATATTCCCGTAACGGAAGATATGATTTCGGGTATCGATTTTTCATTGGTAAACGAAACAAACAGTCCGATGGAGCAGACGGGTGTGGTAACTTACGGAGGCAGAGAATATCCGTTTACGATAACAGTTACTTACAGCGAAGTCACTCGCTTACAGCGTATGCTCGAAGAATATGATTTTTCCTGGACGGGGCCGGAAATACCCGTTGTGGATGAAACGCAGGGACTACGGGCGGAAGATTGCGTGGAGTTATATCTGACGCTAAGCGATTCCGAGCGCGAATATGTCGACGCTGCGACCATCGAAACGGCAATCCGCACGGCGATCGCTTATTCGTACGGGCTTTGGAATGCGGATCTGCAATCCTGCGATGAGAGTTTCAGTATCGATGCGGACGGTTTAGTTTATCATCTTTCCTCCTATGAAGCGGCAAAAGCGGACGCCGTTACGGTGTCTGATGATACGGCGGCGATCAATACGGAAGTGGATTTTCTGAAAGATATGATACGGGAATTCGGCGAAGTGACGATCGGCGGTGTAAAAGCAGCAGAGTATCTTTCCGCCGTAAGTGTATACGCGGATGATCGCGAACAGCTTTCGGATTTGCTTGCTTTCAGCGCGGAATTATATGAAACACTTATCGAAGTGCCGGAAAACTGGTCCGATCTTTCTGCATACGGTGCAGATATCGATAAAGTAAAAGAACTCGTTACGGAAGGAACATTCGGATCTGCGGAATATCGCAATGTGTTTGCACAGGTTTCTTATTGGCGTAAAAACAACGACTTGTTCGATATTGTTTACAACTACTATTACCAAAAAGAAGACGACGCGTCCATCGAACAGATGAAGAATATCATTTTGCCGGCAAAGCTCAATGATTTATATCAAAATATCGTTTACGCGATTTCTGAGTATTCCGCTATCTATGTCGGAACAGGCAGCGGGTATTCTTCGGACTCCACATTTATGGTTTATTATTACCAAAATGCATGTGATATTGCGTCCGATATCGAAGCAAACGGAAGCGACTGGCTGAAGGATCTTTATAATTCGCTTGCGTTTGATAATTTGTTGATTTCGGCGGAAGGGGATCCGTTGCCCGCTACGTTTGCAGATTTATTTACTTTCGTTGAATTTTCGCCTTACGGCTATTACGATCTGCTCGGCGGTGTAGTTGACGACAGTGCGCTCGTATCCGTATGGAAAACATATTTGGAGCTTCTTGACGCGACCACTCAGGAAGAGGCAGGAGAAAAAATAAAGGCGTTCATCGATGAATTCGCGGCGCTTTCGCCGGCTCGTCAGAAGAGCTTTCTTTATTCCGTCAATGTTTATTATGACGGATATGAAAAACCTGCTCTCGATACAGACGGCAACTATACTTACCTTGTTCGAATATTGACCACTTATTATACGGAAGTGTTGAGCGAAGAAGAATTTGAGGCATTCCGAAACCTGCTTCTTACGATGGAAAGTTATTCCGGAATAGGCGAAAACGTCGCGTATGCAAAAGATTTTCTGTATTATGTTTCCGAAATGCAGGCCGATTATGAAAAGCTGGAAGATAAGAAAGCGTTTGACGATAACTTCGGAAAATATTATCAGAAATACGTTGCGCTCGCCGCCCTTTATAATGAAGACGGAACGTTAAAAGAAGATTTTGTGATCGGGGCTGAATGGCAACAGGTGTTTGATGAAATCGTAAAAGAAATCGATCGTATGATCGATGTCGATAAACTGATTTGGGAAACGGACGAAACGGTGGTGCAGCAGGCTTACATCCGTCTTTTCGCTTCATACGAAAAGGTTCGTAGTCTCGTAGATTCGATTTTCGCAAATGCTCCGGAAGAAGTCAAGTCCGCTTATTATCAGCAGACGATGCTTTTCGACGGCAAAAACGAATGGACGTTGGATTATGCGTTGAATATGTTTGCGGAACCCATTGCCGTGATGCATTATAATTCTTTGATGTTTGCCGATGCGTCTCTTTGGGAACTTGTCGGCAACGATGCCGCACTCAGGCAGTTTATCGAGGATGCTTTGCCGATCGTATGGACGGAAGAAACGGATGAGACGACGATGGCCGCTGCCGACGTTGTTGCCGTTATGAAAAAATATCTTACGCTTTCCGATATGGAAAAGATCTTGTTCCTGCAGTTGCAGGGGATTGATGAAAACCATGTGTATTATTACGACGGAATAGCTGCGGTGTTTGCAAAAGTTTTTTCGGGAAACGAAAAACTTACCGCTGCGTTGGATGCGCTTCTGAATGCGGAAGGTGCGTCGGTAAATTACGTATTTGCCACAACGCAAGGTACTGCGGAAGATGTTTCTACCGCGCTGGAGGCGCTGAGAACGGCGATGAGCGAACTTGATACCGCTTTAGCGGCGTTGAGTGAAACGGAGCTTGCGCAGTTTAACGGGTATTTTGCGGAAATTCTTTCGTATTATGAAAGCGCATACGATTTGATCCCCGAAGCGTAAAATGTATGTTCGCACGGATTCTGAAAATTTTCAGAATCCGTGCGATTTTATTTCGGCAAAATATTGCGTGTTGTCGTATAATTTATAAAAGGTTTAAAGATGATTTATAAGAATATAGAAATATTTAATGCAGAAAAAGTTTTTCCCGCGCGAAACGGTGAAGGCGTGCAATGGCTTCGCATCCCCGAGTATGTGGTCGATTCGTTAGAAAGCGGAAAGCAAGGACAGAATATGGCGGAAAGTTGTACGGGGGTGGAGCTTCGTTTTGTTATACTAAAAGGCGAAGTGCGCATTCGTATGGCAAAAGCAGAAAAGAGTGAAACTACAAACGTTTTTCACGTTTATCGTGGCTCAATTCAGGGGAGTTGGGCGGATTGCGAACTGAATGTAAGTGTAAACGAGGAGCCTACGGATTTTGTT
Organism: uncultured Clostridia bacterium; assembly: GCA_944369635.1. Classification (GTDB taxonomy): domain Bacteria; phylum Bacillota; class Clostridia; order Christensenellales; family Borkfalkiaceae; genus UMGS775. The sequence continues at coordinate 4,237 of CALVXL010000040.1, read as the reverse complement.
TTCAGAAAATCAGAGTTTCAAGAGGAGCTGAATAAAATAGCAAAAAGTCGCGGCGACGTATGGAACCCCGATGTAGTGCGGGTAATTTTTGACCGCGGTGCATACAGGATTTTGGATGTTAAGGGGGAGGTTCGTCCGCCCAAAGCAGAAGAATGTCCGCCAAAAACGCTGTTATTTTACGGTTCTTCCATTACGCACGGTTCAAATTCCGTGGATAGTTCTCATTCATTTGCTTCGCTTGTCGGACATAAGCTGAATGTGGATGTCCGCAATCTGGGAATGGCAGGCTCGTGTTACCTTGAACCCGCGTTTATCGATTATATAGCGGAGGAAGGTGCGAAAGGCAGGTGGAATGCCGCGGTGCTTGAACTTGGTATCAACGTCGCCGAATGGCCGGAGGAAAAAATTCGCGCACGTTCCGAATACGCCGTGAATAAAATTGCGCAAATGAACCCCGATAAACCTGTGTTTGTAATCACGCCTTTTTATTCCTGTTACGATTTTCGCGGGAGCAGTGCATGCGATAATTGGCGCAAGATTCTTTCCGAAACCGTAAAAGGGTCGTCTTGCAAAAACTTGCATCTGATAGACGGACTTTCTTTGCTTGGCGATGTGTCGTTGCTCTGTGCGGATCTGATTCACCCCAATATTTACGGCATAATGCAGATTGCAAGCAGGCTTTCGGAAAAATTATACGTTTTGTGAGCGATATATACGTAATAAATCGGATAAAATGTAAATCAGATGAATTTATAAATCAAATGAATTTATTTGACATTTATCCGAGAAAATGATAATATATTATTACATAAAAAAACTCATTGAGGGAGTAGTCTGCGCGAAAAGTGTGACAAGTCAACATCCTGATCCGAACGGGTCTGGCTTGTATTAAATGACGAGACTCATGTATGGTAATTTGCGCCATGCGTGAAGTCTTTCGGCAAACATGTATGGCAAGTGCTGTACGTGTTTTTTTATTGACAAAAAACCATTCGGAGGTGCAGATGAAAGAATTTCTTTCAAGCAGGCAAGAATTGCTGGAATGTTACAAAAGCGATCCGTCTTCAGGGTTAAGTGACGTTCAGGCAGAAGAGAACCGCAGAAAGTACGGAGAGAATTCGCTGAAGAAACAAAAGCGAGAAACTTTATTCGGGCGGATATTCCGTGCAGCGACGGAGCCGATGATGATCATGCTGCTTCTTGCGGCGGCAATCGCTCTCGGCGTCAACATTTATCGTGCCGCTACGGGCGGCGAAGCTGATTTTCTGGAATGTGCGGGCGTATTTTTTGCAATCGCTTTATCCGTAGTGATCAGCGTGGTAATGGAAGGTAAGAGCGCCAAAGCGTTCGATGCGCTGACAAAGATAGGTGAAAACGTAATCGTCAGAGCGTTGAGAAACGGCGAAACGGTCATGCTCGGACAAAAAGACTTGGTCGTCGGAGATGTGTTGCTTTTAAATGCCGGAGATAAAATTCCCGCTGACGGAAGATTGCTTGAAAGTGCGGACTTGTCGGTGGACGAATCTATGCTTACGGGGGAAAGCGTTCCGGTCGAGAAAGATGCGGAGACAATAATTTCCGATGAGCAGACAGCTTTAGCCGAGCGTAGAAACATGGTTTACCGCGGTACATACATCGCAAGCGGTTATTGCAAGGTTTTGGTGACGGCTGTGGGCGATTCCACGGAATTCGGTAAAATCGCAGGTGAATTGCACGGCGTAAAAACCGTTACGCCGTTACAGGAAAAACTCTCAAAATTGGGCAAAATCATTACGATAATGGGTATTTGTGCGGCGGGAATCGTCTTTATTGCGCAATTGATTTCTTTTTCGTTGCACGGCGGGCTTTTGCCGCAGGAAGTTCTTGAAGCGTTTGTTACGTCAATCGTCCTCATTGTGGCTGCCGTACCGGAAGGGCTGCCGACCATTGTTGCGGTTTCTCTGTCGGTAAATATTATCAAGCTTTCCAAACAGAATGCGCTCGTAAAAAAGATGATCGCTTCGGAAACAATAGGGTGCATTAACGTTATCTGCTCGGATAAAACCGGAACGCTGACCGAAAACAAAATGACCGTACGGGAATATTTTGACGAAAAAATGCATTCCGACACGTGCGGAAAACTGAAAAAGGATATGGCTGTCAACATCTGCATCAATTCTACCGCAGATATTTCAAGTGACGGGAAATTTTTAGGTAATCCGACGGAATGCGCGCTGCTGAGTTTTTATGAGGCAAGCGAAAATCGGAAAGTGAACGGAAAAGGATATCGCATGATGCGTGAAGAAGTGAAAACCGTTAAAAATTTCCCGTTTTCTTCGGATCTGAAACATATGACGAGTGTTGTCTCTGTTGACGGCGGTTATACGGTTTACACGAAAGGCAGTCCGGAATGTATTTTGTCTATGTGTCAATTAAGTGAAGATCAAAAAGCGCATATTGAACAAAAGATAGAAAGCTGTCAGAAAAAGGCGATGCGCGTGATCGCTTTTTCGCACAAAGAAAATGCAAAAAGAGAAGAATTTGAATGTGAAGAATTTCATTCCGATCTTGAAAGCGGTATGGTTTTCGACGGTTTTGTCGCAATTTCCGATCCGTTGCGGCCGCAGGTTTACGATGCCGTAAAGAGTTGCATCCGTGCGGGAGTCGAGTTAAAAATTCTTACGGGAGACAACATAGTTACGGCGAAGGCGATTGCGGAAGAACTGGGTATACTGAAGGGAAATAAAACGGCGGTGGAAGCCAAAGAACTCGCGCAACTCGACGATGAAACTTTAAAAAAGCGACTTAATGAAATCTGTGTGATTGCGCGTAGCACGCCATCTGTGAAGATGCGCGTCGTCAGACTTTTGAAAGACCAGGGGAATGTGGTTGCCGTTACGGGAGACGGAATTAACGATGCGCCTGCTTTGAAAAATGCGGATGTCGGAATTGCCATGGGGATTTCGGGTACGGAAGTTTCGAAAGAGGCAAGCGATGTGGTTTTGCTCGACGATTCCTTTGCTACGATCGTCAAAGCGATTGCATGGGGGCGGAATATTTACGAAAACTTCAAACGATTTATAGGTTTTCAGCTGACGGTTAATCTGTCGTCGGTAATCGTGGTATTCGTATCCGTTCTTCTGGGCATGAAAGCTCCTTTTACGGCACTTCAGCTCTTGTGGGTCAATCTGATTATGGACGGCCCGCCTGCTTTGACGTTGGGATTGGAGCCCGGTTATAAAGATTTGATGAAGCGTAAACCTACGCGCAGGAATGAAAGCATCGTTTCCAAAAGCATGTTGCTCAAAATCGGCGCGACGGGGATATTTATAGCGACGGTTTTCTTATTGCAATATACTGTTGATTTTCTGCATGTGGGAAAAGAAAAGCAAGTTACCGTGCTGTTTACAATGTTTGTGCTTTTTCAGCTTTTCAATTCTTTCAATTGCCGTGAATTGCATACTGAAAGTATATTTAAGCATTTACTGAAAAACAAGTTAATGTTGCTCGTAGTTGGCATTACTTTTGTTTTGCAGGTTCTGATCATACAGTTCGCCGGCGATTTTTTCGGTACCGTTCCGCTTGACGCTCTGACTTGGCTGAAGCTGATCGCCTTGACGATGAGCATTGTCGTGTTGTCGGAAATCATAAAAGCTTTTTGCAGATTGTTTTCGCATTCGAAAAAGTTAAAAATTCAAAGTTAAAAACATAAAGGACGCATTCGCGTCCTTTATGTTTTTAACAGTTTCATGCACCAGGAGAAAGCAGAGGGCAGAGCGACAACTTCCCCGATTTCTTTTTCAGGGAAATAATTTAGCTCATTTAACATGATATTTGTTTCGATAGGATATGCGGTCATCAACCATTCCATGTGCGTAAAAACGTGTTTGTGTTCGCCGGGTTTACGCAGAGAAAAATCGGATATGCCGCGCAAAGCAAGGTATTTTTTTATGTTTTCCGCTGAAAGTTTCTTTTCTTCGTTGGGAAATTGCCAAAGGCCTTTCAAAACGCCGTTATTGCGCTTGCAAAGCCCGATTCCTTGCGGGGTTATAAAGATAAAAACCGTCATTTCAATGCGTTTTCTGGGGCGTTTTTCGGGCGATACGGGGAGTTTGTCGCTTCGTGTCTCGCATAAGTCATAAACGGGACAGGAAAGGCATTTCGGTGAACGCGGTGTGCAGACTATGGCGCCGAGTTCCATCAGACTTTGAGTAAAATCGCCGCAACGAGTTTTCGGATACTTTTCGTTAAGTTCTTC
>CALVXL010000039.1 GCA_944369635.1 uncultured Clostridia bacterium | reverse complement strand
GGAAAAAATTTTTTCCGCAACGGTTTTGAGGGCTGTTCTGCGGAGGAAATCGCGCGGCTTACGGCGGTGACGGCGGTCGCGGACTTCCGTCCCGTATTCGTCTACATCATGGCGCAAGTCGAGGGGCGGGAGGAGGAAATCTTTGCCGCGTTCGATTCCGTCCGCAATAATTTTGCGCTGGCGGAAAGCTGGCTGAACGATTTTATCGCAAAGATAGAAGAACCGCTTTTTAAGCGCGTACTTTCGGATATGTGGCAGAAAAAAAGAAAAAAACTTGTCGGAAAGCCCTTCGAATTCAAAATGCTTTTCCACGGAAAAGACAAGTAAATTTAAGTTGACAGATTTTTAAATCGGGTTTATAGTAAAGCTATGAAAGAAAAATTTGACGTAAGCGGAATGACCTGTTCGGCATGTTCCGCGCACGTGGAAAAGGCGGTCGGCGGCGTGGAAGGCGTAACTTCCTGCAACGTCAACCTGCTTACAAATTCCATGTCCGTGGAGTTTACCGATCCGTCCGTGGAAGAAAAAATCATATCGGCAGTGGAAAAAGCGGGCTACGGCGCAAAGGTAGCCTCCAAAGGAGCGGATGCTCCGCGTTCCGCCGCGGCGGCAAAAACCAAAGAGGAAAAGCAAAGCGGGCTCGGCGCGCTGATTTTTTCCGTCGTGATTTTGGTGCTTTTAATGTATATCGGCATGGGGCATATGGTGTCTTTGCCGCTTCCCGCTTTCTTCGAGGGGTCGCAAAACGCCGTAAGCTTCGCCTTCGTGCAGCTTTTATTGACGCTGCCCGTCGTATACATTTACCGCAAATATTTTATCAACGGCTATCGCAATCTTTTTAAACGCGCGCCCAATATGGATACCCTCATCGCCGTCAGCGCGACGGCGTCGCTCGTATACGGTATCGTCGCCATCTTCGTCATGAGCTATCATCTCGGCGCGGCGGCGGCAGACGTTTCGGCGGCGGAAACGCATCTCGCCGTTGTGGACAAATACCGCCACCAGCTTTATTTTGAAAGCGCGGCGATGATTCTGACCTTTATTTCCATAGGCAAATACCTCGAAGGCAAGTCCAAAAAGCGCACCACCGAGGCGATCACGCGGCTGATGGAACTCGCGCCCGACACCGTTACCGTGCTGGAAAACGGAAAAGAACGCACCGTCTCCGCCGCGGATCTTCGCGTGGGCGATACGGTTTTGGTTCGTCCCGGCGAAAAGATCGGCGCGGACGGCGCGATCGTTTCGGGGGAAAGCCACGTGGACGAATCGCTTTTGACGGGGGAAAGCATGCCTGTGAAAAAGAAAGTCGGCGATAAGGTTGTGGCGGGCGCGCTCAACAAAGACGGCGCGCTGACGTTGCGGGTGGAAAAGGTCGGGGAAGATACTGCTTTAAATAAAATCATCGCGCTCGTAGAGGAGGCGTCCTCTTCGAAAGCGCCCATCGCAAAACTTGCCGATAAGGTCGCCGGGGTATTCGTGCCCGTGGTTATGGCGATCGCGCTCGTTTCCTTTATCGTGTGGCTCGCCGTCGGCTACGGCTTTGAATTTGCCTTTAACATCGGCGTTTCGGTGCTGGTCATTTCCTGCCCGTGTGCGTTGGGACTCGCTACCCCCGTCGCCATCATGGTGGCAACGGGAAAAGGTGCGGAAAACGGCGTGCTTATCAAATCGGGCGAGGCGCTGGAAATCTTAAATACGGCTAAAATCGTCGTGTTCGACAAAACGGGCACCATCACTTCGGGAAAACCCGCCGTAACCGCGGCGGAATTCGCGGGGGAGAAAGCGGAAATCCTTTCCACCGCGGCGGCGGTGGAAAGTTTCAGCGAGCACCCGCTTGCGGAAGCCGTTACGGCGTATGCGAAAGCGCAGAACGCGCCCGCCGTGCAGGCGGAAAACTTTCTTTCGCACGCGGGCAAAGGCGTTTCGGGCGAGGTCGGCGGTAAAACTTATTATATAGGCAGCCGTAAATTCGCCGAAAATTATGCCGCGGACGTGGAAACGTACGATAAAACATTAAAAGAATACGCCTCGCAGGGCGCGACGCCCGTGTTCGCAGTGTGCGGGGGAAAAGTCGCCGCAATTTTCGCCGTTGCGGATACCGTCAAGGAAAACAGCGCGGCGGCGGTGGCAAAGCTGAAAGCCTCCGGGCGGCGGGTAATTATGCTCACGGGGGATAACGCCCTCGCCGCAAACAGCGTGGCAAAGAGCGTCGGCATTGAAGAAGTGATCGCGGAAGTTCTGCCCGCCGACAAGGCTGCCACGGTGAGCTCGCTCAAAAAATTCGGGCGGGTGGCGTTCGTGGGCGACGGCGTGAACGACGCACCCGCGCTCGCGGCGGCGGACGTGGGCATTGCGCTGGGCGCGGGGACGGACGTGGCGATCGAAAGCGCGGACGCCGTGCTCATGCGCGACGATCTTGCGGACGTGGTGGCGGCGTTTTCTTTGAGCAAAGCGGCGGTCAGAAACGTAAAGGAAAATCTGTTCTGGGCGTTTTTCTATAACGCCGTAGGCATTCCGTTCGCGGCGGGGGCGCTTTATCCGTTCCTGCATTTGACGCTTAACCCGATGATCGGTTCGATATGCATGAGCCTTTCGAGCATCTGTGTGGTGCTCAACGCGCTCAGATTAAAATTGTTTAAGCCAAAAGGAGAAGAAAAAATGTTGTTTCACAAAAAAGCGGAAAAAAGTGAAGTAAAAATCGAAGGAATGCGTTGCGAACACTGCAGCGCGCACGTCGAAAAGGCGCTTAAAGAGCTGGGGCTTGACGCCGAAGTCAATTTGAAAAAGAAAACGGCGTATTTTACGCCCGACGCGAACGTGAGCGACGAGGCAATCAAAAAGGCGATCGCGGACGCGGGATATACCGTTACTGAAATCAAAAGATAATCTGTATTAAATCGTAAAGAGCCCCGTGCGGCGCGTTTTGCGCGCCGCACGGGGCTCTTTTTCTGTGCGCAAAACTTTGCCGCGGTATTTTTTACGGCAAAAAAGCGCAAAATAATTGCGGCAAAAAGTTTAAAAACATTTTTTTTACATTTTCTTTACAACAGGCGGCGTTAGTTTGTTACAACTCTTTGCTAAACTGAAAGTACAAAGAAAAGGAGAAAAAAGAGTCAATGAAAAAAGTATTGGTACTTTTGGTAGCGGCGATGCTTGCCGTTACGGGGATTGCGGCAACGGGCTGCAACGGAGAAAAAGAA
>CALVXL010000038.1 GCA_944369635.1 uncultured Clostridia bacterium | reverse complement strand
TTACGTTTATCAGCGCGGAAATCCACATATCGGAAAACGCATAGTGCGCCATAATGGACGGCAGAAGAAAGATTTTGGAAACGGGCACGAACGCGATGGCAAACAAGCACACGTTGCGCACGTTGAATTTATCGTATTGTCTGTCAAGCATCTTTGTTTTTCTCCTTGTGCAGTCTCATTCTCACCTTGTTCGGACTGTTGAAGGTAAAAGGCCGAAAGGCTCTATCGCTCATGTTTTTCTTTATGAATCCGTCTTTTAAGTCGGGAATGACGAGAGGCGCGTACGGCGCGAGCAGCGGCGTGCCGTAACTTTCGAAAGCGCAAAGATAAACGAGCACGGCGCAAACCGAAACGAGCAGCGCATATCCCCCCAGCGCGCCGGCAACGATCAAAAGCAATACGCGGATAACGGAAAATTCCCTTTCCAGTTCGGGCACCGTATAAAGGCAAATGCCCGAAAGCGCGATGATCATCAGCGTAGGTGCGGAAATGATTCCCGCCGAAACCGCCGTTTCCCCCAGTACGAGACCGCCGACGATGGAAACCACCATGCCGACATATTTCGGCATACGAACGCTGGCTTCGTTCAGGATCTCGAAGATGAGAAGGGTGAAAAACATTTCACTGCTGGGCGAAAACGGTATGCCCTTGATGCTGTTGACGATGGTTAAAAGAAAGGTGAGCGGTATGACCTGCAGGTGATAAAGCTGTGCCGCCACAAAAAACGCGGGCGCGAGCAAGGAGATCAGAATGGAAATAAGCCTGATCGTCCTGCCGATGGTCGCGCGATACCGCGACACATAGTAATCTTCCGCGCTCTGGAAATCTTCCAGCAGAATATACGGCGCGGTAAGCACCATGGGCGAACCGTCCACCATAATCCCGACCCGCCCTTCCAGAATGCGCGCCGCCAGAATATCGGGTTTTTCCGTCATGCCGAACTGTTTGAAAAGCGAAGTATTGTGCTCGGCGAGAAAGCGCGCCACGTAAGAACTGTCCAAAATGGCGTCCACGTCTATTTGTTTTATGCGCTTGACAATCTTTTCCTTTAAGCCTTTCTGCACCACGCCGTCGACATAGCAAACGGCGACGATGGTTTCGGAATACTTGCCTACCCTGATCTGTTCGAACTTAAGATCTTTGTTGCGGATTTTACGCCGCAACATGGAAATGTTGGTCTGAATGGTTTCCACAAACCCTTCGCGCGGACCTTGTAAAACCGTTGCGGTGGGCGGCTCGGCAACAGCGCGCTTTTCAAAAAATTTTGCCGCCGCCGAAATGCCGCCTTCAACGCCGTCGGCAAGCACCACCGTGTTGCCGATCAACACTTCGTCTATAATTTGTTCGTAATCGGTCAGGCGGACAAGTTCCGGTTCCAGAATGCAGTTTTCCATGCTTTCAAGCGTCACTTCGCTCAACTCTTTAAGCGGAAACATGATCTGCCGCCCGATCGCCGCTTTATCGGTCAGCCCGTCAAGAAAAATCAGATATATTTCCTTGCCGCAAACCGTAAAGGAAAGCTCTTTCACGTCGTCGGACGAAAATTGCTTTTGAAGATACGATTTGCTGTATTTAAGCGATTTTTTGATTTTCATAAAATTATTGTCTGCCGAAGAGCCGAATTTATACTTTTTTATCAAAATCCCATGCAAGATTTATCGTAGCGGTCTTTTCTCATCCATGCTCCGACTTTTCTTTCGTAAAAATAGCGCTGCCCCTTCCGATTGTTCGGAAGGGGCAGCGCCGTTTTTTTTCTTTTTCCCGATTTGCTTCGCCGCTTTAACGAAGTTTGATTTATGATAGACGACCGTCATCACCGCCGTATTACTCCCTCGTCGTCTCGCATAAACGCCTTTTTTACTATATCGCAGAAAAGCATAAAAAAACAACGGCGCGGAAAAATCCGCGCCGTATTATTCAGTTTTTCTTCATTCGAAGGCATCCGCCGCCCGTCTGACGGTCGTGCATTCTGCACCCGTTCTCGCCGCGGCATTGTGCCGACGATTTTCCGCATACTCCTTTCTTTTCGCGTAACCGAAAAGCGGTCGGCATACGGGATTCGCATATCCGTACTGCGCTTTACGTATGTGATTCCGCCATGAAAATTCACGCACCTTTGTGCGCACGGTCCTTTTTTTACTCCTCTGACCGCCCCTGTTTTCTCATGCGGTTTGCGCCCTTACGCTATGCGTTTATGCACCTGAAATTTTTTTCACACAATCCCCTTTGTCGGAAATTACCCTGCGCGCACCGCGTTGAACACGTGCCGCCGTCTTCGCCGCGGCATTTTTTCAAGCGTCTTTTTTTTGAATACACGAAACAGACACGTCGGGAACTTTCCCATACGTTTTAAGCACCCGGAAAGTTAAAGGATTGAACCTGTCTGCTCCTTATCGGTTTGATTCATCGGTCTGCCCTCCTGCTTCGGCGTTTGCCGATCTCTATGTTCAACTATATTATAAGCGACAAACAGCCCTTTGTCAATACCCAATTTAAAAATTTTTCAAAATCTGTTAATTTTTCACGTTTCGCTTGTCAGTCGGGTATAGAGCGCAACGAGTCCGCGCGTCGTTTCGCCGTAGCTTTTGGTACCGCTCTGCACGCCGTTCGATTTCAGAAACAAATCGTTGAAAAAGGAGGAAACCGAATCGAGAAGCCCTTCGTACTTAGCGTAATGATCGCCGGCATTATGGTATTCTTGCAACACTTTTTCGCTGAGTTTGCCGTACAGAATTTCGTATTCTTCCTGCGGCAGAGCATTGAGCAAAACCGCGACGGCATTCATCAGCCCGCTGTAACGAAGATAGGCGTCTTCAGATTCGATACACAGAACGTACGCCGTCAGATTGGCTTCGTTTTCCCGCGAAACGCCTTTGGCATGCGCCATTTCGTGCGCTATGGTGACGGGCAGTTCGTACGAAGGAATATCGGTATTGACGTTTGCTTCCGCAAAAAACGGGAAGAAAATTCCCGTTATGCCGAGATAACTCATCGGAACGGAAAGCACCACCGCTTTCGCTTTGACGTCGTATCCCGCAAAATAGCTGCCGAGCGAAGAAAATTCTCCGTTGAGTTTTTCGCAGAGCGCATTAAAACCGTATTCGGGAACAATGTTCTCCTTTTCATCGCGCCGCATCAGCAGAGAAACCTCGTTCAGCTCCCCCACGTAATACTCTGCCGCGGCACTCAAATTTTCCGAGCTGACCTGCGTTTCGGGCAGATTTAACGCGTTCCACACGGAAACGCGGTTGTAAAGCGGCGCGTAGAGCACGCCGAATGCGAGGAGCACGGAAAGGGCAATCACGGCGAGCGCATAAATATATTTTACGAAAAGAGAGAATCTGCGCTTTGCCAACAGATAAATCAGACGGACGAGGAGAACGATTCCGCTGACAATGAGAAATTCCGCCGCGACTTCATATAAGGAAGCGGGGATCAGATTGACGATACGGGTAAGCACCCAGTTAATCCCCCGCGTAATTCCGCGCGCAAAAAAATATTCGGACAGCGCGGGTATATTCGCCGCCAGAAAAATCACCGCCGCACACAGTGCAAGCGAGGAAAGAACCGGCAATTTCGGCACGCCGCGCTTTTTCTTCAACGCTTTCATAATCGAATTATATCATATTTTTCGTAAAATTTCCTTGAATTCCCGAAAATTGGCAAAAAATACCCTTGAATCCATATAAAAACGCCCTCCCGCGCCTGAAAAGGTGCGGGAGGGCGTTTCTTTAAATACTTTTTTCCTGAATCAATTCCGGCTGTTCGGAAAACAGATATTCGGCAAGCTGTTTGTCCGTATCGATATTTTCGGGGATATAAATCCCGCCGACGGGCGATTGTTCCACCATATGAAAATCGGTGCCGGCAATTTCTTTCAGACCGAAACCTTGCGCAAACGCCTTCGCCACAGAATTGCGGTTGGTATGAAATTTATGGCCGTTAAACACTTCCACGCCGTTCAGATATCCGTAATATCCCGCTTTAACGCCGTTGCGGAAGGGATGCGACTGCGCCATAAATACGCCGTTTTCCTGCGCGAGAGCAAAAAGCTGCTTTTGCGTGAGCGTATACAAAACGGGGTTATCCGTAAAAAACTTCTGATCCGCACCGTAAAGGAGATATTCGCTGAAATATCCTTCGGGATCGTAAGCGCGTACTTCCGAACCGAAGAAAGGCTTGATCCCCGCTTTAAGCGCCGCATCGCGGAATTTTTCATAAAGAGAAAAATAAAATTCAAGTTTTTCAAGGTACGTTTCGCCGGGGTAAAGCGCAAAACTCGCTTCACAGCAATGGTTGGTGAGCACAATCCCGCCGTACCCCGCTTTTTTATAAATCGGGAGCATTTCCTCCACGTCCGCCTGCGCGCAGGAACTCCCTCCGCGCGAATGCGCGTGCATTTCCAATTTTATGTTGTTCATAATTTTTCCTTTAAAGAGCAAAACTCCTTTTTTTCGAATTGCATCGCCGTATTCATGGCAAGATAGAGCGCGGCGGCATCGTAACGCGCGTCGTGCGCGGAGGGCGCGGCTTTGAAAAGCCGCATACTTTCCCGCGTGACGTCGTAAGGATAAATATCTAAAAATTCGCAGAGTTCTGCAAGTTTGGGATATTTGAAAGCCGCTCCGTTTGCCCGCGGCAAGCGGCAAACGGGGGTGAATTTTTTCATGGAACACAGGCTGTTTTTATACGTAAAACGTTCCCCTATCCTTTCGAATTCCGCCCGCATGAACATTTCGTCAAAGGAAAAATTATGCGCCACCACGACTTCCGCCGCGTTAAAGTCCGCGGCGATCTCCTCCGCCCTGTCGGCAAAAATCTTTCCCTCAGAAAGCTCGTATAAAACGTCCGCCGTAAATCCGTGCACCGCCGCTGCGGAAGGCTCCACGTACCCCACGTGAAAGAACATGTTTTTCGCAGTAACGCCCTCTTCCCCCTGCATGACGTAGGAAAGCTGACATATTTTTCCCGGGCGCAACCCCGTGGTTTCCGTATCGAAATAAATGATCATATCTTATCCGCCGTAAATCATCCGCCTGCGCGGGATAACTTTTCTGCCCGATCGCCGGCAAAGCGACGCGGGAAAACCGCGCGCTTGCCCCCTCGAACGCGTTTGCGCAACAAAATAACTTTAGTTCCGCCTTTTACCGCGCAATTACAAAAAAGGGGCAAAACCCTTCGGCTTTGCCCTTTCTCGCATCAGTCTTGGAGGAACTCCGAATATCTTTCGGTATAAATTTTCACGTACTCTTCGTTGTATTCGTCGTACTCGCCGTCTTCGTTCTGCACCTTGTACTTATTGACGATTTCCGTCTGCTTGTTGGTAAGCCGCGTGCTGACGATATTGCCGACATACGCCTGCTGCAACTGATAGAGATAGAACTTTTCGTTTGCGCCGTCCTTGTTTGCGCCCTCTTCGTCGAGATACGCTTCCATATCGGCGATCATCGCGTTGTAATAATCTTTCCACGTCGTGAAGGTCTGCTCTCCGATCTTCTTTTCTACGCCCAGAGAATCGAGATACTTATCGAGCGTATCGTAACCGGAATCGGCTTTCAGGCTTACGGACTTGAAGATGAAGTGATAACCGTAATCGGTGCCTACGACGATATAACCGCCGTCTGCCATCGTGAGCACGTCGCGCGCCGCGTCGGCAAATTCCTGCACGTACGTTTCCGTTCCGTCCACGTCCACCGGCGGCTTAACGACGTAGCCTTTGTAGGTGTTGAGCGAACCGTCGTCCGTGCTGAACGCAAACAGCAGTTCGTTCATCTTTTCATCGAATTCGGTATACGTCTGCGCCTTGGGCGCGGCCTTTCTGTAATATACGCCCGCGTCGGCTTCCGCCGTCACGTTATCGGCGCCGTAAAGGTATTCGTCGATGATCTTTACAAACGTTTCGAGATCGTATTCGGGATTTCCCGTAACGATATATTCTTCTTTATAATCTTTGTCCTCTTCGCCTTCCGCGGGTTTATCCGCTTCGTTCACCCATTTCACGTCGCCCTGGAAGGGGAAGGAATTTTCGGGAGTGGTAAACGTGTAATCGCCCGTGAATTTCTTGGTGGCGTAATCGAAATCGTAACCTGCGGTGATCCAGGTGGAGCGAAGATCTTTCGCCGTCGTTTTATAGAGAATTTCTTCTCTCTGCGCTCTGTATTCCTCTTCCGAAAGATTGCTCTTTTCACCGAGCGCCGCGATCTGCGCTTCCTGCTTGTCGTCCACACCCAGAAGCAGGTTGTATACGAAACCGTACCCCGCGTACGGATTGTAAACGACGGGAGAAGACGAAGCCGCGCCGTCGATCGTCGTTTCGTAATCGCTCACGCTGCCTTCCTTCTGCGCGTCGTACATTTCCTTGTAATTCGCCTGCAGATCTTCATACGAAACCGCCGCGTAAATTTCGGCAGTGAGCGTCTTTTCGTAGTTTTCGATGACGATCGATTCCTGATTGGAACGGAGCGTATCCTTATAATATTCCGTATCGTAAACGGAGTCGCTGTTATAATCGAAATCTTCGCCGATCAAGCCGTTGCTTTCGAGAACGGAAACCACTTTGTTATATGCCTTTTTGGTTTCGGCGTCGGTGGTCTGATAGTTATCGTCGAAGCCCGTCACAACGCCCTGCGACTTGAAACCCTTGGAATTATAATCGTTGTAAAATTCCAGATAGGTATCGAAACCTTCGTGAGGCGGTTCGTAATTCGCGGCGTCCGTCGGCGCGACGCGGGTGGTTTCGGTGATCGTTTCCGTTTCCTTTTCCTCTTCGCCGCTCTCGTCCTTATACTGTTCGATCAGATCGTTGATCGACTTGTTGGTATTGTAAAGCGCTTTGGCTTTTTCCTCTTCGTTCAGATAGGTTTCGGGATTGAACTTGTTTTCCTCCGTGACCTTGGAAGCAAAAGCTTCGTCATCGGAAAAATCCAGCATCGCGTATTGCACCATGATGGCGTTGTTCACCAGCTGATCCATCAGCATTTCAAACGCCTGTTTCTGGGTGTACGTTCCCTGCTGCACGTAAGAATATCCGTAATTGAGATACATGATCACAAGATCTTTTTTATAGATCTCTTCCTTAGGCGCGCTCTTATCGATCTGCACCGTAGCAACGACCTGATTCATGTCCCTTTCGCTGTCGGTGGTGACAAGGTTGCACCCGCCGAATGCCGAAAGCCCCATTACCAAAGACAGCGTTCCCGCCGCCAGCGTTTTCAAAAATTTCTTCATCAACGTCACTCCCAAAGGATTCGTAATTATTTCTTCCATTCCCGCCGAAGCGCGTTTTAACGCACCCGCGCGCGGAAACTATAATTTCACGTATAATTGATTTTAGCACAAAGACCGAAAATTTGCAATGATTTTCATTAACTTTTTTTTTTTTTTTCATGAAAACTTGACGCGCAGGAGAAAAAGTCCTTCAAAAGCGCAAGCATTTCGCCGTTGCTTCTGTCCATTGCGGAAAAACGCACCGCGTGACAGACGTTCATATCGAGCTGT
>CALVXL010000037.1 GCA_944369635.1 uncultured Clostridia bacterium | reverse complement strand
AGCCGACGAATTCGTAATTCACCTGCCCGTCCTTTACGAAATTCGGCAAAGCTTCCAGCCACTGATCGGCGCCGTTCAGAACCATTTCCTTCATATATTGCGTGTCGTCGTAAATATCGTAAAGACGCGCGAAGAGTATCTGCGGAAAGATATCGTACCAGAAACTCTGCCCCTGTACGCCCGCATTGGAAACGAGTTTCGTTCCCGTGTTATATGCCGAAAGGGTCATTTCCGCCATATCGTAAGAAGTTTCGCCCAAACCGAAATCCGACATATCCACGCCCGCATACGACGCGCCCAGAACGGACGCGAGCATAGTCATGTTTTCTCCGCCGCGCGACAGAAAACGGTTGTCCCCGATATACGTCGGCAGCGTGAATTTGCGTTTGAGATAACCCGTTACGAGCGGATTGCCCTCTATGGGGCGGGATTGATCCACCCACATGCCGACGGGATCCCAGCTCGACGGATCGCCGGAAACGTAAACGGGAATTTGAGCTTCATCGTTTTTCGTAAAGGAAAAAATCACGTCGACCAAATCTTGCGCCGCCGCATTATAATCGTAAAACTTGTAATTTGCAGGCATATCGGGAAAACTTTCCGCCTTGACGATGGATTTACCCGCGTTTCCGCCGACGGTAAAGTCCGCCTGCAGGTTCTTTTTTTCGGAACATCCTGCGGCAATCAGCGAAACGGAGAGCAATGCGGTAAGCATGTATACAACTATTTTTTTCAATTTTTTAACCTCTGTTAATTTCATTTTTCTGCAAAACCAAAAAAACTATCCCTGATCTTTCCGATTTAATTGTATCAACCCCACTACGCGAAGTCAATACGTATTTTATTTTTTCGCTAAAATTTAAGCTAAAATTTTTACCTAAATAAGGGTAAAAAAGTAATTATTTTAATCTGATTTTTATTTTTGTTTATTGACATATTAAATTATCTGTGTTATCATTAAAAAAAGGGAGAACAAAATATGAAACCGACTCTCGAACAAATCGCGCAGAAAATCGGCGTAAGCAAAGTAACCGTTTTCAAAGCGCTGAACAACCAAAAAGGCGTAAGCGACAGCGTGCGCCAGCAAATCATCGATTTTGCGAAATCCATCGGTTACGAAACGAAAAGCAACACGGTGCGGGCGAAAAACATGAATTTTCTTTTCGTGATCCGAAAAGCTTTCTTTTTTACTCCGTCGGAACAGTTTTACTCTCCTATTTTCCTGCATCTGAATGCGGAATGCACGAAATTGAACTGTTCTTTGCAGTTATTGTTTTTAGAAGAAGATTCATCTTTCGGGGATTTAAAAAATGCCGTTTCGCTTTCCTCTCCCGACGGCATCTTCTTTGTAGGCGAACTCGGCAAAACACTGCTGAACAATATTGCCGATTTAAATATCCCCTCTGTATTTATTGATTACTATACCTTACAGCCGCCTGCAGCTTGCGTCTTTATAGATAATTACCAATTATCCTACACTTTAACGCAATATCTGATTCACAACGGGCATAAAAAAATCGCCTTTGTAGGCGATATCCGTTCCACGAGCACGATTGCGGACCGTTATTACGGATACAGAAAAGCGCTGAATGAAGCCACCCTTCACTTTATCTCTTCCTGGCATGTAAACCACAATCTTGAAAAAACCAAGGAAGTATTCGGACTGGACTTTATGGATAACGACGTTACCGCCATCATTTGCCATTGCGATGCCTGTGCGCAGAAAGTTTACAACGAACTGATGCTAAAGGGGCTTAAAATTCCGCAGGATATTTCCGTGGTGAGTTTCGACGACACGCCGCTTTGCGAAAGCCTGTTTCCGACATTGACCAGCGTCGGCGTCAAAAAAGAAATCTTTGCGCAAAAAGCGCTGAACGCAATGCTGGAAACCATCAATTCGGGCAAGCATTCCCTCGTGCAAATCCGCCCGTCCTTATCTGAGCGGAATTCCGTAAAAAATATTCTGCAACCAAATGAATGACGTATTTTTTATTTAATCATTTATCCTGTTTTTTTCTCAACCGAGACGATTAAGCGGAAAACAATCAAGATCACAGGATGCGGATATAAGAAATTTTACATGATATTCGGTTATCCCGTTAACTCAATTCTTTCATATAAATAAACCCGCCGGCGAAGGCTCAAACCTTCGCCGGCGGGTTGCGTTTAACGCTTATTTCCATAATATTTCGCCTGCGCGCAAAGCGACAAATGCAGCTTTGCCGTTTATGTCGTAAAAAGTAGTTGTCTGCTCTTTATCGCTGTTGTTGATGATGGCATATTTGCCCGTTTCGGGATAATACGAACACTCGGTCAACGGGTTGGAGGAAAATGCCTTTTTCAGCGCGTTTTCCTTTCCTGCGCTCCATATCATCGCCCGCAAAAGAAGACGCGCATTCGCCGCGCTGTACGGCAATCCCGCGATATATACGCCGCGGCCTTTTCCGTAAGCGTTTGCGGCAAGTTTCACTTCGCCGACATTCACGCTGCGCTTGAAGCGATCGGAAATTGCAATGTCCAGCACATCGGTATCCGCCAATGCATAGATGTTTTTCATGCCTTCGCCGTAATCGATTTCTCCGTCGACGTCCTCGGTTATGAAGTGCTTTTTCGCAAAAATATTATATTTATCGTCCGAAAGCGTAAAACCGCGCTCCTTATCGACGCCCAAAACGTCCGCAAGGCGGAAGAATCTGCCGTCCTTTTCGGATGCGTGCGCGGTGGGTTCGCCCACGCCTATGAAGCCGTGTCCTTCCTTCACCCATCTGCGCAAGGTCGTAAGCACCTTTTCGTCCGCCCAATTTTCTCCGCCGGAATACGCCGTTTCGGCGTCTCCGACGTTGATGATGACGTCGATATCTTTATCGATGCCCTTTCTGACGTCTTCAAAGGAAATAAAGCGGACTTCCACGGGCAGGCCGCTGAGCGCTTCCAACACACCCTGATAGGAATAGATCTGCTGATACCAAAGCTCGTGCGCCACCATATGGCTCATCCAGCTGCGCACCTTGCCCCAACAGTTGAGCACCGCCACGGTGAGCACGTTATACGGTTTTGCGCTGCCCGCGGCTTCCGAAACGGCGCGGAATTCGTCGCACACTTCCGCAACGCGGTTTACAAACTTATCGAATTTCGCCGCCAGCGACAAATATCCGCCGAACCCGATCCTGTCCAAAGGTTTGCGCATGATGGCGCGACGCGCGGTATTCCAGTTTTTATTGAGTTCCGCGACGGCGGCGTCCTCGTTGCCGTCGAAGAACGTATCGGGGAAGAAATACGGCAAGAACCGCCCCTCCCTGTATTTGACATAGGGAATTTCCGAAAGCATGCGCACCGTAACGCCGCCGCCCACGCTGCCTACGACCGCGTCGAGCCCCGTTTCCTTGAAATATTCGCCGTAAGGCTCGGCGCCGATCCAATCGTCGCCGAGGAACATCATCGCTTCCTTTCCGTTGGCATGAACGATATCGGTCAGCGAACGCACCGTAGCGCAAACGCGCTTTTGCACGAAACGCATATAATCTCTGAAACGCGGAGAAGGTATACGGAAAGGGTTATTATAGCAACCGCCGTCGACAAAGTCTTCCGCGCGGAGTTTATAGCCGTATTCTTTTTCGAAATCAACGAGCATTGCGGGCGAAGTCGACATGCCGTAACCGAACCAGTCTACGTATTTTTCCTTGCCCTTTTCGTTGAAAACCAACGAAAACTGATATAAAAACGTGGTGAAACGTACGACGTTGGTTTCGGGGTGCGCCTTGCACCATTCGTCCATGTGCTTTTTGATATATTCCGCCGTGTTCGGGAAAGCGGGATCGTACATCTTTTGCTTTTCGCACGTCCAGTTATTGGTCAGATAGTTGTAGATCTGCACGGGATGCCAGATGATCTTTGCAAGAAAATCAACGGTATATTCGTGAAACGGTTTGGCGTTTTCCAAAACGACGACGCCGTCTTTCTTATCTGCCGTCCATTCCTTTACGCTTTCGCCCGCAGTACGGTCGATGACTTCCCAATAAGAGACGTTTTCCCAGTCGGGTTCGATCTGCTGCGCAAAATATCCCTTCATCACGGGAATCGTCAGTTTTTCGCCGTCCGCGATCGCCCGCTCGCTCATCAAAAAAGTACGGTGCGTCTCTTCGGGGTGTTTTTCCGCCCAACGGTTATCGCCCCTGACGACAAAATATGTATTGTAAACCTTATCTGCCAGCTCCGCCACGTTTGCGGGAAGCACCGTGCCGTCGCAATCGCGCACGGCGTCCGCCCCCCAAAGCTCTGAAATTTTCTTCGTCCCTTCCACGAAACTTTCGTCCGTCGGAATGGTGATCTTCCCTTTACGCATCGATTTTCTCCTCAATGTTTTTTCTCATTATACAATGAACGCGTTTTTTTTGCAACGGTCTGACCGTAAAAATTTTTATTTTAAAAATTCGGAAAACGCGAAGTACACCCCCGCCGTCCAGCCGAGCATTTTCGGCGCGGCGTATTCCCCGAGTCCGTCCATACCGCCCGTTTCGGCATTATATTTTTCCCACAGCTCGCCCGTGCGGGCAAAAATGCCGTCCGTCGCCGCAATATATTTCTGCGCGATACGGCGGGCGTCTTCTTCCCTTCCGAGTTTCAACGCGGCGGCAAACGCCATATAGTTACCCGGCGCCCAGCTGTTCGGCTCCGTCCACTGATATTTTTTACCGTCCGACAAACTCGCCACAACGCCGTGCTTTCTTTCCAGGGCAAGCAGAACCTTTTCAAATGCCTTTTCATCGCGGCTTACTCCTGCTGCGAAAGGATAAAACGCCGCAAAACTGACCACGTCCCCGCGTTTTTGCGAAACAAAGTCATAATCATAAAAAACGCCGTCTTTTCCGCGCATGAGACCGATCATCTTTTCTTTGCGCTTTTCGGCTTTTTCCCGATATGCCCCCGCCGTCTTGCTGTCCGACGCCCATGCGGAAAGCAGCATTTCGTCCGCATACAAAAGGCAATTGAGATCTACGGGGTTATAGCGGATACACGCGCTTTTGAAGCGCGGGGAAAAGTCCATGCCCGATTCGCATTCCGCCGCGATCGACCGTCCGTTTTCGGCGGTGTGCGGCAAGTAGATGCCCGTACGCTCTTCAAAACCGACAAACCACGAGTCCTTTGCGCAGTCCTCGTCGCTCATTTCAGAATAATAGCGGTTGAGTCCGTTTTCCGTAATGCGCTTTTTCTGCCAGAACTTATACTCTTCTTCCAACATGGAAAATCTTTCCTCTTTCGCTATCGAAGACGGAAATTTTTCGCAAAGATCGGCGATCATCAGCCCGAAAAACGGCGGCTGGGAACGGTTAAGATAATACGTGCGGTTGCCGTTGGGGATTTTCCCGAATTTTTTCACCATGTAAGAAAAATTTTTTATATTGTTGAGAACCTGTTGCTTTCTGCCCGTCAGAAGCAGACACTTGTGCGTAAAATAGGTGTCCCAATAATACATTTCCTGAAACGCTTCCCCGATACACGGCGTGGTGTAGGGATACGGCAGGGCGATAAGCGTTTCATCCATGCTTTCGCGGCTGTATTTTGTCGTTTTATCGATATTGCCGAGGATAAATTCCTTTGCGTTCATACTTTCTCCTTACATGTGATCTTTTTTCCTGCGGGAACAGAAAATTCCCTGCCGAAAGCAAAAAGCGTTCCCTCAATTTATTCCACGAACTGGAAGAACAGTTCTTTTTATACCGGATAAAAAACGCCTGGTACGTTACCTTCGGGGTAAGCGCAAAAAATACGCCCCTCAGCCGTTTTACCGACAGAAAGATTGTCGCCGTGCACATCAAGGAAATCAACAACGCGTACATTGCGTCGCTCGTCGCCAACATCAAACTGATCTTGCAAAAACAGAGCTATAACCTGATTGTTTCCACCAGTGAAAACGACTCCGAAAACGAAAAAGAAATCCTGAAAACGTTTATCGACCTGGGCGTTTCGGGCGTGATCAATTTTCCGAGCGCCGCGCG
Source organism: uncultured Clostridia bacterium (assembly GCA_944369635.1). GTDB lineage: Bacteria > Bacillota > Clostridia > Christensenellales > Borkfalkiaceae > UMGS775. The sequence continues at coordinate 1,580 of CALVXL010000037.1, read as the reverse complement.
CCCGATCGTCGATTTTTACGTCAATTATCCCCTGCCCATGGTCTTCGTGGGCAGACAGATACCCGACGCCGCTCTGCCCACCATCCTCACCAATAATTTCGAAACGGGTAAAACCGTTGCGCATTATCTTGTGGAACAGGGATACAGAAATTTTTATTTTCTCGGAATCCCTTATCTCAGCGACAACAGCAACGAGCGCCTTCTGGGGTACAGGGAATATTTACAGGCGAGCGGCGTAAACTTTTCCAATGAAAACGTTCTGCGCGCCGATCTGAACCGCGAAAACGATTTTAAAAGCGTGGTCCACACCATACGCGAAAGCTCTTCAAAGGGACCTACCGCGGTCTTTTGCATCAACGATCTGATTGCGGCAAAGCTGATCCGCTATCTGAAAAAGTACGGCGTTTCCGTTCCCGAAAACGTGGGCGTGGTCGGTTACGACGATCTGCCCGTATGTACGGAAAGCGACCCCACCATCACCACGATCGCCTATAATTTCAAAGAAATGTCGGAAAAAACCATATTGCTTTTGGAAAAACTCATCGCCGAGCGAAAAATCGAAAAACACGCCAATTCGTATGTGTTCAATTTTCTCGTCAAACGCAGGTCCACGAAAAACCTGCACGATTGAACCGACTATTTTTTACCGCCGCTTCGGACGGCGGTTTTTTATTTTCGATATTTACATAACAAAACGATATCGAAACTATAACAAAACTGCTTTTTTTTCGGAAAGGTATTGTTTTGCCTTAACGAATCATTTATACTTAACAAGAGTATCAGAAACATCTGAAAAATCAGAAGTCAAACACTGGAGATAGCGGAGATTTATGGCACACGTTTACAATTATTATTACGTCGGCGATCTGAACCTGATCAACGATGATTTCAGTCGTTCTCAGCCCATACTTTTGACATTTTCCAAAATGCGGAACGGCCCCAAAGGCGAAACGCTGCCGCATCTTCACACACACCTTGAAATCTTTTATTTCGAAAGCGGTACGGGATATTTCGAATACCGCGGCAAACTGTACCCCATTAAAGCTAACGACCTTCTGGTTGTGGACTCCAAGCAACTGCATGTGCAATATTCCGAAAAACAGAACGTACCGCTCGTGTATTACTGCATTGCGGTGGACAATCTGCATCTGAAAGGCCGCAGCACCAACAGTCTTTCCGGCAAAGGCTTTCTGCTTCATAATTTCGACAACAGAAACAACATTATTTACCGCAATATCTTAAGGCTTTTGGACGAACTGCACGAACGGCGCAACAACTATGCGACCAAAGTAACCGCGATATTCAGTGAAATTCTGGTGGATACCGTGCGCTTGACGCCCGAAACCGATCCCGCGGAATATTCCGAAAGCCATATCAGCAACAAAAAATTTTTAAACGACGTGAAGGAATATATCAGCCAGCATTATGCGGAAGACATCACGCTTGAAGACCTTGCGAAAATTTCCTATATGAATAAAAGTTATTTTCATCATCAGTTTAAAAAATTCTTCAACGTGAGCCCCATGCGTTATCTAAGTCTGGAGAGAATCGAAAGATCGAAGCTGCTTCGCGCCGCGACG
>CALVXL010000036.1 GCA_944369635.1 uncultured Clostridia bacterium | reverse complement strand
CAAAAGCGCAACGAGGGCATATTCTTCATCGGTGAGATTTTCCACTTTATATTCGCCTATGTCCCCGCCTTTTTTGAGCACGCTGTTGCAACGTGCTCCGGTATACTGCACGTACGGACAGGTTTCGCCGTCGAAATTCAGCACCTTGTCGAAACTGAACACGATGTCTTTGATCTTATTGTTGTAAAGCGCACTGAAAATCACCGCGCCCGTGCCGACCTGGCGGGCAATCTCGTCCTTATTTTCCAGGGCGACGTTCTTTTCCTCTATGACGGCACCCGCTTTTTCCACGCATTTATCGAGCACGTCCTCCAAAAAGACGACCTTGCCCGTGCGGGTGCTCATGGCACCGTCCTCCATGGAAACCATGCCGTACGACACGTGCACCAGATCTTTCGCCCATTCTTTGCCCATGAGCTCGAGCACTTTGAAAAACTGCCTGAAATGCAAATCCTGCTGATAGGCCACCACGTACAGGCATTTATAAAAGTCATACGTCTTTTTACGGTACACCGCCGCCGCCATGTCGCGGGTGGCGTAAAGGGACGAGCCGTCTTTTTTCAAAATCAGGCAGGGCGGCATGCCGTATGCTTCCAGATCGACGATCGCCGCGCCGTCGCTGATTTTAAGCAACCCCTTTTCCTTCAGCTCGTCTATGATGGGCTGCATTTTGTCGTTGTAAAAACTCTCCCCCGCATACGAATCGAATTTCACGTTCAGGCGGTCGTAAATCTTCTGCACCTCCTGTAAAGTGAGTTCTTTAAACCAGCAGAAAAGCTCGTTCGCCTCCTTGTCGCCGTCCTCGATCAACTTGAAATAATGCCGCGCTTCGTCTTCGAGTTCGGGATGCTTTTCCGCTTCTTCGTGAAATTTAACATAGATCCGCATGAGTTCGCGGAGCTTGCCCTTTTCGATTTTTTCCTTATCGCCCCAACGCTTATATGCGACGATGAGTTTTCCGAACTGCGTGCCGTAATCGCCGAGGTGATTGATTCCCACGACTTTATACCCGGAAAATTGCAAAATTTTATAAAGCGCGCTGCCGATGACGGTGGTGGAAAGATGCCCGATGTGAAAGGGTTTGGCGATGTTGATGGAAGAATAATCGATACAGATTGTCTTTCCTCCGCCGATATCGGACGAACCGTATTTTTCGCCCTTATGCAGCACTTCCGCCAAAGTGGCTTCGGCATACCCCACGCGGTCGACCTTAAAATTGAGATAGCCGTTCACCGCCGTAACTTCGGAAATAATTCCGTCGCGGGGAAAAGAAGCGGCCAGTTCGCTCGCGATGAGAGCGGGCGATTTTCTCAAAACTTTTGCAAGGCGGAAACACGGCAGGGCGTAATCCCCCATGTCGTTGGTCGGCGGAACTTCCAGCATGCCCGCGACCGATTGTTCATCCATATTTTCTATTTTCAGTCTTTGCGCGATATACGATTTATAATCCATTTTATCCTCTTATGTGCGCCGAACAGAAAAGCGCGTATTTTTTCGTAAATATCATACCACAAAATTTTACCGTTTGCAAATCAAAAAACTTGTATTTTTACGCCTTTTGCAGTATAATAGACAATTGTAAAAGAAAAATACCCTTAAAAAGCGAAAAGGAGAAATAAAATGAAACTCGGCGTAGTGGGTCTGCCCAACGTAGGCAAATCGACGCTCTTCAACGCGATCACGCACGCGGGGGCGGAATGCGCAAATTATCCCTTCTGCACCATCGAACCGAACGTGGGCATCGTCGCCGTTCCCGACGAAAGGCTGAACGTACTCGGCAAAATGTATAACACCAAAAAAATCACCCCCGCCGTCATTGAATTCGTGGACATTGCGGGTTTGGTCAAAGGCGCGTCCAAAGGCGAAGGGCTGGGCAATAAATTTCTGGCGAATGTCCGCGAATGCGACGCCATCGTTCACGTAGTGCGCTGCTTCGACGACGAAAACATCACGCACGTGGACAACACCGTGGATCCTTTGCGCGACATCGAAACGATTGACCTCGAACTGATCTTTGCCGATATAGAAAGCGTAAACAAACGTTACGACAAGGCTTTTTCCATGATCAAGACGGGCGACAAAAAATACAAGATCGAAGCCGAGCGGCTGGAAAAACTGAAAAAGCACCTCGAAAGCGGCAAGGCGGCGCGCAGCGTTCCCGTTGCCGACGAAGAGGAAAAGGAATTTTACGATTCCCTGTTCCTTTTGACCAACAAACCCGTGATTTACGCCGCGAATATTTCCGAAGCGGACATGGGCAAGGAAGCGGAAGACATTCCCTACGCGTTGCAGGTCAAAAACTTTGCGAAAAGCGAGGGCAGCGAATATATCGTCATCTGCGCGAAGACCGAAGAAGAACTTTCCATGCTCGATGCCGAGGAACAGGCGATGTTTTTGACGGAACTCGGCTTGAAGGAAAGCGGTCTCGACAGGCTTGTCAAGGCTTCGTATAAGCTTCTGGGGCTTATTTCCTACCTTACGGCGGGCGAAAAAGAAGTGCGCGCCTGGACGATCAAGGAAGGCACAAAGGCGCCGCAGGCGGCGGGAAAAATTCACTCCGATTTCGAAAAGGGCTTTATCCGCGCGGAGATCGTGGATTACGACGTGCTGGTGGAGCTCGGCAGCTTTAACGCCTGCAAGGAAAAAGGCAAGGTGCGTTCCGAAGGAAAAGATTACGTCATCAAGGACGGCGACGTGGTGCTCTTCCGCTTTAACGTGTAATAAACTTTTGTTTCCTATTTTTACGCCCCGCCGCGCAAAATGCGCGGCGGGGCGTTTTCTTTCAAAAAACATTTCCGTTATGCATCTCAGCACTTTTGTTATGTTTTTTCGGCAACGATGATTCTATAATGATTTTATAAGAATATACGCGCAAGGAGAAAAAACATGAAAAAATTTCTCGCACTGCTGTTGTTATGCGCAATCGCCGCAACCCTCTTTCCCGCCTGCAAAGACAGCGAAAGTCAGCCCTCGACGCCTCCCGCGCAACAACCGGAAGTCAGCGAATATGCGGTGAAAGATCTTTCTTATATTGCCTCGGCGATTTCGGGTTACGACGCCGTAAGAAAAATTACTTTTTCTTCCCCCGAAAGCAGCAAAGGGCTTACGGAATACGCGCTTTATTGGGGCGCAGACGGAAAGCCGTTGGAAAATTTCACGAAAATCGCCTCCCTCCCCGCCGACGGCGACAGTTACGTTTACGACTTGCCGCCCAATACATACGTTCCCGAAGAAGCGGAAGAAATCATCGCGGAAACATGGTTTCACGACGTAAAGCTGGAAACGACGGCGGCAAAACTCCCCGCGCTTGACCGCAGCGAAAAACTGTTCGAATTTCAGGTGATCAGCGATTTTCAACTGGGATATAACGGCACGCAGCAAACCATCCGCACGGAAAACGCTTTCCGCCAGATCAAGGAGCTTTCTCCCGCAACGTCGGGCATCTTCATCGTCGGCGACATGACCGAACACGGCACCGAATCGGAATATCAGGACATGGCTTCCATCGTCAACCGCGTTTACGGAAACGAGAAGCCCGATCTTTATTATGCGATCGGCAATCACGAATCCTACAACAAGCAAACGTACGCGGAAATGCTCGCACTCTATGAAAAATATACGGGGCAGAACGCTCCCTATTATACTGTGGAAATAAGCGGCATGAAATTCATCGTTCTCGGCTCCGTTCGGGAAAGCGCGCAAGTCGGCGTATATGCCGAACTCGGGCGCGAACAGCTCGACTGGCTGGAAAAAGAACTGGAAGCGACCGACGATAAAACGACCGTGTTTCTGTTTTTACATCAACCGCTCAAAAACACGGTATCGGGAACCTTGGAATCGCTTTCGCAAACATGGTACGGCTTATACTCCGACGAAGATCTGCGCCTGCGTCAAATTCTGAAAAACCATACCAACGTGACGTTTTTCACGGGGCACACGCACTGGCATCTTGAAAGCGAAAGTCCGGCATTGTTCGGAAACGGCAAGGACGCCAATTATTTCAACACCGCTTCCGTAGGCTATCTCTGGCAGGGCGAAGGCGGCGGCGGACATTATCCGGGCAGCCAGGGACTGTTTGTGGAAGTCTTTGAAGACTACTTCACCGTGCGAGGCAGGGAATTTGAAAACAAAATGTGGCTGACAGACGCGCAGTACGTTCTTCCCCGCACGTTCGCTTAAAACAGTCTTTGTTACGGAAACTCACATAAGAAGTTCCCTTTCGCGGCGCAGATGATTCTGCGCCGCGTTTTATATTGCAACGCGCCCTGCTACGGGCAAAGCCCGTTTTGCGATATTTAATCCTGTCTTTCTGCCGCACCGTTTCCGTATGCCGCGACTTTATCGTCCGCCTTTTTTGCCTCTTCCTCCTTATTTTCGTCTTTTTCCCGCGCAGTCTGCCTGTCTTCCAGAATTTTTTTATTGATAAAATAATAGAAAAACGCAACGGGTACGGAAAAATACACTTCCGCTCCCCCGGAGACGATTGCCCTGAACACAAAAAACAACACGCAACATAAGACGGAATTCCGGATTGCAAGCTTCTTTGCCTTTTTGCGCTCGATTTTGCCGTGTACCTTCACATAAATTAAAGGAAACACCAAATATACCGCTAAAGTAATCATCAGATCCACGATAACCATAAAAAACCTCCATCGCACAGTTATTAACTGTATTTTTTACATTATACAGCTATAAACTGTATAATGTCAACTAAAAGAAGGTAAACCGATGGAAGAGTTTAAGAAATTATCAGAGAATCTGAAAACTTTAAGAAAAGATTACGGCTATACGCAAAAGGAAATCGCGGACAAGTTGGGAATAACTTATCAGTCCTACCAGGCTTATGAACGAGGCATAGCCGTTCCTAATTTGAAAAACTTTATCCGCCTGGCGGAGATATACGATGTTTCCATGGATTTCCTCATCGGCAAAAAGGACATCTGACCCGAAGAAAATTATCGATATCGCATCCCCTGTAATTTCTTTTAAGACAGGCGCTTTCTTCACGGCGTGTTTATAAATAAATATCCACCAGCCTAGCTGGTGGTTTTTCATTTTCGGGCAATAAGCCCTAACTATTCCGGCATACGCATAAATGCGTATTTAAACGACCTGCCAGTCCCGCACCGTTTACTTGCTACC